>JAYSVL010000246.1:0-5869 GCA_043718595.1 Gemmatimonadaceae bacterium | reverse complement strand
GCGCCAATCCTCCGTCTGGTGTCATCGTCAACTACTGGCTCAAACAGAAAGCACGCAAACTCACGCTCGAGTTTCGTGACTCTACCGGTCGTACGGTTCGGAGCTTTGCCAGCGACACGGCCCCGCCAGCACCCGTCGCTCCGGTCGCACCAGGCCCACCAGCGGATGGCGGGTTCCGCGGACCAGTTGAGCCCAAAGCCGCGAACAACGTGGGGATGAATACGTTCTCGTGGAACTTGCGTGAAGCAGATGCCACACGGTTTGATGGCATGATCTTTTGGGCCGCAGGGACCACCGGTCCGCTCGTGATCCCCGGCACCTACACTGTGCGACTCATCGTTGACGGTGGCACCCCGACCGACAGCAAGTTCCTTGTCAAGAAAGATCCGCGCACCAATGCGACGCAGGCCGACCTGATCGCGCAGTACAAGCTGTTGATGCAAGTGCGCGACCGCACGACGGACGCCAACGATGCCGTGCGCACGGTGCGGTATGTGCGTGCGCAACTCGCCGATCGCATGAAAGATATGAGTGCCGCCGATTCGGCCACCTTCAAACCGCTTGCCGCGGCGCTCGATGCCAAAATCACCGAAGTGGAAGCGCAGGTCTATCAGGTGCGCAATCAGAGTGGGCAAGACCCGCTCAACTATCCGATCAAGGTGAACAATCAGATGGCGGCGATGGCCGGCGTGATCGGCAGCACGGAGGCGCGGCCAACAAAACAGTCGGTCACCGTCTTTGGCATCCTCAACAAAGAACTGGAAGGCTATCTCGTTGAGTTGCGCAAAGCGTGGAAGGAGTTGTTGCCGCCGGTTGACGCCTTCCTCAAGGAGAAAGGCAAGCCGGCGATCGAAGTGAAGGCGGGTGATGCGAAGACGCCGCGTCAAACGAGTGCCGAGTAGCGCGTAGCTCGCCCGCGACGTAGCTGCGGGTCACGCGCGGTGAACGATGACGTACTGACACCGCACGATGCGCACCGCCGATGGCGCATGCTGGCATTGCTGGCATGCGCCGAGTTGTTCGGCATGGCGTTGTGGTTCACTGGCAGTGCGGTGGGGCCGTCGCTCGCGAAAGTGTGGGACTTAAGTGCGAGCGAGGTGGGGTGGCTGACGACCGCTGTGCAGTTGGGCTTCGTCGTGGGGACGGCAGTGAGCGCGTTACTCAACCTTGCCGACGTCATGCCAGCGCGCACGCTGTTCGCTGGCGCCGCAGTGCTGGGTGCGTTCGCCAATCTGCCCTTGGCCCAAACGTCGTCGTATCGCGTGGCGTTGCTCTCGCGGTTTGTCGCGGGCTGTTGCCTGGCTGGCGTGTATCCACCGGCAATGAAAATGGCATCGACGTGGTTTCGCGCGCGACGCGGTGTTGCTGTCGGTACGATTGTCGGCGCGCTGACGATTGGGAAAGCAACACCGTATCTCGCGCAGGCGTGGCCCGGTGCCACCGTGCGCGCAGTCACGTTGCTTTCGTCGGCCAGCGCGGTGCTCGCGGCGATCCTGGTGTACACATCGTATCGCGATGGGCCGTTCGAATTTCCATCGCGCCCGTTCGCGTGGGCGCGTGTTGCCGACGTCGTGCGCGAGCGACGCTGGCGGTTGGCCACTGGTGGATATCTCGGGCACATGGCCGAACTGTATTCATTCTGGACGTGGATTCCCGCGTTTCTGCTGGCCAGCGATGCAGCGCACGCCGCACGTACCGGCAGTACGCAGAATGCACGCATTGCCGCGTTGCTCGGCTTTGGTGTGATCGCTGTTGGCGGTGTCGGCTGTCTGTGGGGTGGCATCGTTGCCGATCGTGTAGGCCGCGCGCGACTGGTCACATGGGCGATGGCGGTGAGTGGTTCGTGCGCACTGGCGATCGGGCTCGCGTGGGGGCGCTCGTGGTGGGTGCTCGCACCACTCGCGCTCGTGTGGGGATTCTTTGTCATTGCCGACAGTGCGCAGTTCAGTGTGCTGGTGACGGAGAGCGTACCGCCACACGCCGTAGGCACGGCGCTCACGCTGCAAGTGTCGATTGGTTTTCTGCTGACCACGATCACCATTCAGTGCATTCCGCCGCTGGTGGCATGGATTGGCTGGCAGTGGGTATTTCCGGTCCTGGCCGTAGGTCCGCTGCTCGGGATTGCCAGTATTCGGCGGCTCGCCCGATAACTCGGCGCGCGTCATGATCGGACCGCCAGACCCGCCCGCCGCGTTGCGGCAGCGTACCCGCCTGTGTAACGTCCGGTACGACAAAAACCGGTCCGACTTCTCTCGGTCCGATTTCTCCCGGTCCGACTTCTCTCGGTCCGAGTTTTCCCGGTCCGACTTTTTTCGTACTCAAAGTGAAACCGAAAACAATCAAACACCTTCGGTCCGACGAGCGAAACCCGTTTGTCATCGGCCACCACGCTGAGGGCGATGGATTCTGCAATCGTAAACGTGAGGTCGGCCGCATCGCGGCTGCGTTTCGGGATCCGAGCGCCCGACTGTTGGTTTACGGCGACCGAAGGCTTGGCAAATCATCGACCATCCACGAAGCCGCCCGTCGAGTCCGGCGCGAGGGAGATGCGATCGTGGTGGTCGACCTCGCCGCCGCACCGACCGCGCCAGCCGCCGCACAACGCATCTTGTCGGCCGTCCATCGGGAGCTCGGCACTCGCTGGCGAGACTCGGCGGCACGTCTCCTCGCCAGGCTCCGACCTGGGGCGTTCTCCCTCGAAGCTGGTACTGATGCCCTCGGACAGCCGAGCCTCACGTTTCAGCTTGCACCGACGGTGGCCGCCGAAGACGCCCTGATCGTGACGGAGGTGCTGGATGCGATTGAAGCCGAATTGGCCGACCGCAGTCTCACGCTCGGCCTGGGCCTGGATGAGTTCCAGCGCATGGCAAAATGGTACGGTGTCGACGTCGGCTGGCAACTGAAGGCGCTGCTCGAACGGCATCGGCGGATCGCGTACGTGCTAGCCGGATCCGAGCGTTCGATGATCGAGCAGATGTTGGCGAACCGCAAGGCCGGCCTCTGGAAGGTGGTCGAAGTGCTCGACATGCAGCCCGTGCCTGCAGGCGAGATGGCGCGCTGGGTCTCCGAACGCGCAACCGCGACAGGCGTGACGCTCGACATCATCGCGGCGGCCACCGTTGTTCGTGTCGCTGGGCCGCGTACGCGCGACATCGTCCAACTCGCGCGGGCAACCTGGGATTGGTCCCGGACGGAAGGCTCAGCAACGCGCGACGCGATCATCAGCGCCATGGAGGCGCTCGTCGTCGAACAAGGCGCATTGCACCAACGACAATGGGATCGACTCACCGACGTTGCGCGGGCTGTATTACTCGCTCTCGCGACGCGACCGAATGTCCAGCTGCTCGCGGCGACCACGTTGGCGACCTTCGCGCTTGGTGCCAAGAGCACCGTCGCCAGTGCCATCGACGAACTCGTAGCACGCGAAATCCTGGTGCGTGCCACGGGCGACGTGAGCACGTATGACTTCGACGACCCGTTCTTCAGGCGATGGGTGCAGGTCAACGTGTCAGCGAATAGCGGCATGATGCCACCCGCATTGCACGGAGCAGACGCCGTCAGCGTCGTGTCGTGACGAGCATCGTGACGCAGTAGCCACCACTTACGCGTGATACGCCACGGGGCTTGACAGATCAACTTTTGTTGTTGTATAGTTCTGCCGTGCCGACAACCGCCGCCCCCGACCTGACAACCGCTGCACGGCTCTTTCATGCGCTCTCGGACGAGACTCGGCTTGCCGTGCTCGAGATGCTGCAAGACGGCGAACGGTGCGTGTGCGAATTGCAAGACGAGCTCGATGCGGCGCAGTCCCGGCTGTCGTTTCATCTCAGGGTGCTGCGCGAAGCGGGGTTGGTCACCGACCGCAAGGAAGGCCGGTGGTCGTACTACACCATCGTACCAGAGTCGCTTGCGATGGTGCACGATCTTGTTGTTGGCATGCGTCCGTCCGCCGGACGTCGTCGACTGCCCGTCAACGCTCGCTGTTGCGGATAGCTCAAGCAGTACCACGGTGTCTTCGCGTTTGATACATCAACATTTCTTGCTGGGAGGATTTCCATGACGTCCACACACAGCACCACAGATTCGGCGCTCACCACCTTGGTGCGCGAGAAGTACGGCAACGCGGCACGACGCGTTTTGGCGACGGGTGAAGCGGCGAGCTGCTGTGGACCCGTCAATTCGTGTTGCGGCGCTGACCCCTTCAATGGCAGCATTGATCCGATCACATCCAATCTCTACGTGAACGGTGAGACGAACGAACTCCCGTCCGCCGCCGTGCTGGCATCGCTGGGCTGCGGCAACCCCACGGCGCTTGCTGCACTTCAGGAAGGCGACGTGGTGCTCGACCTTGGCTCCGGCGGCGGCATCGATGTGATCCTCTCGGCGCGTCGTGTTGGGCCAACGGGCAAGGCATACGGCCTCGACATGACGGACGACATGCTGGCACTCGCACGCCAAAATGCAGCCGAGGCGCACGTGGACAATGTGGAATTTCTTAAGGGCCAGATCGAAGCGATCCCGTTACCCGACCAATCCGTTGACGTCATCATCTCCAATTGTGTGATCAACCTCTCTGGCGACAAGCAGCGTGTGCTGGCCGAAGCATATCGTGTGCTCAAACCCGGTGGTCGATTCGCGGTGAGCGACGTGGTGGTGCGCGGTGCGATGCCAAGCGATGTGCGTCGGAACATGGAACTGTGGGTCGGGTGCGTAGCGGGTGCGCTTGAAGAGACGGAGTTTCACGCACTGCTCAATGGCGTGGGATTTACCGACATCAGCATTGAGCCAACGCGCATTTACAGAGCGGAAGACGCGATGCAATTCCTGACCGAATCCGGGCTCGATCCGTCGCATATTGAAGCGATGGATGGCAAGATCATGGCGGCATTTGTGCGCGCGAGCAAACCGGTGGCTGCAGCGCTGGACGCCGATGTGCTGCCAAGCGCCGACGCGGACGTGGCAAAGGACGCGACGACCGATGTGACGCTTGAACCGGAAGCGAAGTCCTGCTGCGGTCCAACATGCTGTAGCTGAAGGCGACGATGTCGAATATGACGATGCCGACCACCCTCGATATGCCGGTCTTTCGTTCGGCGACGACGAGCGACACCGCCGCGATTGAGCGTCTGCTTGGGAGTGCGGGTTTGCCGACAGCAGGCGTTGCCGAGCTGCTGGCGAGTGACGCGCGACAGTTTGTCGTCGCCGTGGCCGGAGAACCACACGCAGACATCGTCGCGGTCGCTGGGCTCGAAGTGTGTTGCGACAACGCGCTGCTTCGTTCAGTCGCAGTGCGTGACGACTGGCAACGTCACGGTCTCGGACATCAGTTAGTGCAACGCGTAGTGTGTGAGGCAGAAGCGCGCGGTATCCACGCGTTGTACCTGTTGACGATGACGGCCGAACACTACTTCCCACGCTTTGGTTTCGATGTCGTGGCACGTGAAACGGTGCCTGCGGAAATTGCCGCCACGCTGGAGTTCCGCAGTGCGTGTCCGGCCTCGGCCACGGCGATGATGCGCGCGCTTCATCCGGCGTGAGTGGCACGATGCGCTATGCGCTGATGTCCGACATCCACGCCAACCTGGAAGCGCTGGATGCCGTGCTCGAGGACATCGACCGTCGCGGTGACATCGACGCGGTCTATCACCTCGGTGATTTGGTTGGGTACTCGAGCAGTCCCAACGCGGTGATCAACCGACTCCGCGAACGCGCGATCGCTGGTGTTGCGGGTAACTACGACTCGACGGTGGCGACGGACTACGCGCACTGCGGATGCAAATCGGAGAATGCGCGACAGGAAGAACTTGCGCACGTGAGCTACGCGTACACACGTACGACGGTAACAGCGGCGAACAAGGCGTACCTGCGC
>JAYSVL010000245.1:0-5879 GCA_043718595.1 Gemmatimonadaceae bacterium | reverse complement strand
CCCCACCGATCATGTTGATCGAACCGAACGTCGTCACCACGTCGGCCAGCTGATGCCCGTTGAGCATGAGGTGCACACCACCCATGTGCACAAAACTCGGGCTCCGCACGTGTACCTTGTGCGGCACGCCGCCGCCCGTGCTAACGATATAGAACCCCAGCTCGCCGTTTGGCGCCTCATGCGCAACATACACGTCACCGGCCGGAACGATCGGGCCTTCCATCACTAGCTTAAAGTGATTGATCAACGACTCAATCTCGGTGTAGACCAGCGTTTTTGGTGGAAAGATGCAGCGACGGTCGTCGACGTTAATCGGGCCATCGGGCAGCATATCCATCAGTTGACGGATCATGTGCACGGATTCGTCCATCTCGCGCATGCGCACAAAGTAGCGATCGTAGTTGTCGCCCTTGATCCCCACCGGCACCTGAAAGTCCAGCTCCGCGTAGGCCAGATACGGCGTGTCTTTGCGCAGATCGTGCGCCACGCCGGTCGAGCGCAAAATCGGACCGGTAAAGCCCCAGCTGAGCGCATCGGCGGTGCTGATCACGCCAACGTTACGCATGCGATCGATGAAGATGCGGTTGCGGTCTACCAAGCCGTGTACGCGTCCAACAAAATCTTCGTACTGCGTGAGGATTTCGGCAAGACGCGTCAGCCAACCGGGCGGCAAGTCTTCGGCCAGCCCGCCAATGCGGCTGTACGAGTACGTCACGCGCGCACCCGTGAGCGCGGCGAGATGTTCGTACATGTAATCCCGAATCATCACCAGATACAGGAACGCGGTCATCGCGCCGAGTTCCATGAGACTCGCCGCAACGCATGTCAGATGATCGGTAAGCCGAGAATACTCCGACAACAGCGTGCGCAAATACTTGCAGCGCGCCGTGATCTCGATGTCCAACAACTGCTCCACCGCGTCGCAATACGCAAACCCGTTAATCAACGCCGAGCAGTAATTGAGTCGATCGCAGTACGGGATCAGGTTGTGCCAGGTGTGATCCTCGCACTCCTTCTCAAAGCCGCGATGCAGATACCCACAGTGCACATCCGTGCGCAGCACGCGTTCGCCATCCAGCTCGGCGATGATCTGCACCGTACCGTGCGTGGCTGGGTGCGACGGACCGAGGTTGACAATCACTGACCCTTCGCGCTCATGCGTGGTGAATGCGGAGCGAACGGGGTTGGGGATGGTGATAGCGTCAGCCACGGTCAAAACCGGTACGGCACGAGCGGTTGCTCGAGCTGTTTGGGGTAGTCTTTGCGCAGAGGATGTCCAACAAAACCTTCGTACAGCAGAATCGGACGCAGGTCGTCGTTGCCCTCAAAGACGATGCCGTACATATCGTGGCATTCGCGCTCCATGTAGCCGGCCGAACCGTACAGCGGGCGCAGCGTTGGTACCTCCGGCGCGGACTCGGTCACACGCATCTTCACACGAACGCGCACCTTGTGCGACGTTGAGTAGAAGTGGTGGACGACGTCAAAGCGCGGCTCGCGCTCTGGCCAGTCTACCGCCGTCACATCGAGGAACACGTCGAAGGCGAATTCGGTTTTGAGACGCGTCACGAGTGCCACGAGCTGCGTGGCGTTGGTGTCACAGACCAACACGCCGCGCGACACAGTCATCGCCCCGCCATGCTCGGTCAAGGCACCTTGCAGCTGTTCAAGAATGGACACGGTCACGATCAGAACGTGTCGTTCAGAATGGGATGTTTCCCGTTGGCGATGATGTCCTGCAGCTGCATGATCCCATCAATCACCATCTCTGGTCGCGGTGGACACCCGGGAATGTAGATGTCGACCGGAATGATCTTGTCGATGCCGGGCAGGGAGGCGTAGTTCTGATAGAACCCGCCGCTGGTCGCGCACACACCGAATGCCATCACCCACTTCGGTTCGCACATCTGTTCGTACACTTTGCGCAGAATGGGCGCCTGCTTTTGTGTCACCGTACCGACGATCATCAGCAAATCGGCCTGCCGCGGTGAGAAGCGTGGCAGCGCGGCACCAAAACGGTCTGTGTCATAGGCCGACGCGCTCACGGCCATGAACTCCATGGCGCAACACGCCGTCACAAACGGATAGGGAAACAGCGAGAACTTTCGTGCCCAACCAACCAGTTCGTCCTTCTTGGTGGTGATGAATTCGAAGGTGCCGGCGGGTTGATGCGGCACCGAAACGACAGGAAGTGGCTTCCCGTACATCGCTACTCCGTGACTGCTTCCAGCAACCGCGCCTTGTAGACGTAGAGCAGGGTGAGGACGAGCAGTGAGACAAAGAGGAAGAACGTGAACAGCAGAAATCCTGTCACGGGTTGTGCGCCAAGCGACCAGATAAACAAGAACATGGTCTCGAGGTCGAACAGGATGAACAAGATTGCTACGCCGTAATATTTGATCGAGACGGCCTTGACGTTGACCACGTCGTTTTGTGTCACGCCGCACTCGAACGGTTCCATCTTGAGCGCGTTGTTCACCGGCTTGGGCCCAAGCAGCCGGTTGAGCCCCAGCACGAGCGCGACGAACGTCACGATCGCCACCAGATACAGCATAAAGATGATGTAGGGATTCATCGCGGCCAGAATGGTCCCGGGGACGGAAAAACGCTATCGGTGGCGCACGCGACCGCGGCACCATTTCTCGTGTAAGCGAGCAAGGGGAACGTGCTGCCGGGCCGAACTGTAGTCAAGCGCAGATTCGGCGTGAACGTGTCGTTCCCTCAGCGCGTGTTCCTGTTGCCATGAGTCGCTCGACCTACATCACCCCATACGCTAACATGGCGTCTGCCACCTTCACGAACCCGCCGATATTGGCGCCGCGCACGTAGTTCACGTACCCGTCGTCGTCGCTGCCGTACTTTACGCAAGCCGCGTGAATGTTGTGCATGATCTCGTGCAACCGATGGTCGACCTCGTCGCGCGGCCAGCTCAGTCGCATGGAGTTCTGCGCCTGTTCCAGCCCAGACACCGCAACACCGCCGGCATTGGCCGCCTTCCCCGGCCCAAATAGCACCTTGGCGTCAAGAAACACCTGCGTCGCCTCCAGCGTACTTGGCATGTTCGCACCCTCAGCCACCGTGCGCACTCCGTTCTTCACGAGTTCCCGCGCGTCGCCCAGATCCAGTTCGTTTTGGGTGGCGCAGGGGAAGGCCATATCGCAGGGCACGTGCCACGGTCGTCGACCGGCGTGATACGTACTGCCTGGAAACTGCTCCGCATATTCAGAGATTCGGCCGCGACGCACCTCCTTGAGCTGTTTGAGCCACGCCAGTTTTTCGGCGTCAATGCCATTCGGATCGTGAATAAATCCGCCCGAATCAGACGCCGTCACGACACGCGCGCCAAGTACCGTCAGCTTTTCGATGGCGTACGTCGACACGTTGCCGGAACCCGAGACGGTTGCCGTCAGTCCGCGCATACCAACACCGGTCTGTGCCAGCATGTTTTCGGTGAAGTACACAGCGCCATAACCGGTTGCTTCGGGCCGCACAAAGCTCCCGCCGTAGGCCAGTGCCTTTCCGGTGAAAACACCGGTAAAGCGATTCTCGAGCCGTTTGTACTGGCCAAACATATAGCCGATTTCGCGCGCGCCCACACCAATATCACCGGCGGGCACGTCGGTACGCTCGCCGATGTGCCGATAGAGTTCGCTCATCAGCGCCTGACAAAAACGCATCACTTCGGCGTCGCTCTTACCCTTGGGATCGAAGTCGGAACCACCCTTGCCGCCACCCATCGGCAAGCCAGTCAGACTGTTCTTGAATGTCTGCTCAAAGCCGAGAAACTTGAGTACGCTTTGTGTGACCGTGGGATGAAAGCGCATACCGCCTTTATACGGCCCGATGGCATTGTTGAACTGCACCCGCCATGCGCGGTTAATTTGCACGCCACCGGCATCATCCATCCAGCACACGCGAAAACTGATAATGCGATCGGGCTCGGTCATCCGCTCAAGAATCCGCGCATCCCTGTACTTCTGGTGATCGAGCACGAAGGGGAAGACCGTTTCTACGACTTCACGCACGGCTTGCAAAAACTCTGGCTCGTTCGGGTTGCGCTGCTCTACCTCGAGCATGAAATGCGCCACTTCGGCTGCGACGGACGAGGGCATTGGGGGTCTCACATAGGGAGGGTACCAACGGTGACGCGGGTGAATTGCGCTCCGTGCCACATCCCCGCAAGACCGAAATCGATTGTCACTAACGAGAACTTGTGGCTGGGCCCGCTAGCGGGACACAGTCTGGATTGAGCACATCCCGCGTGGTTACGACAAAGGACGCCGACAGCGTCGCCGACGTCCGTTGGTGAGGTGCGAATGCTTACCGACCGCGCCGACCCCCACGCACGGCGATGATCACCGGCGACCGGTAGAACCGCGGGCCGTAGAAACTCGAGTAGAACGGGCTAAAACCCAGCGACCCGTAATACCCGAATCCCCATGGATCGAAGTACGGAGAGCCGTACGCATACCCGCGTCGCGCGCGCTCGTTGGTTTGCACATCCAATGGCGTAATCGCGACCGACGCGTTCCCCTGCACATCCCGGCAGGAGCGTTTCTCTTTGTCGGCCTTGGCCACCAACCTGCCGTCCAGCCAGAGCTCCATCGCTTCCTTCGACGTGGACGCGAGTTCCACCGTCTCGCGGGCGTTGATCGTCAGTTTGGTGTGCGCGTTACCCTTCGCGACCGCGTACTCCAGATCGACCGGATTGGTGCCGCCGTTGCGGATGACGAACCGGTCATCGCAGAGATACCCGAACGTCAGCTGCGCACCTTCGGCGATCGGCGTACGCGACACTTCCGTCACCTGTGCCCCCGCCGACGCACTGGCAACCGTTAGCGCAGCGAGCAGCACCCGTGTGCGATTTGACATGAAAGCCATGATGCACTCTCCTCTGTTGTTGCCCGAACACGTGCGGCCGTTGCCACGTCGTGCACGGGCCTTCAATAGAGTTGACACACGCACGAAAGAGCACCCTACATGTCCGAGATTGCGGACGCCGCACTGTCACCACGCGATGGCAATCGTCTCCACGCAACCTGCGGCGATGCAGTTCCGCCAGCGTGCGCACTGCGACATTCTGCGCGCATGAGCAAGTACCACACGACGCGGCACACCACCCGAAACTTCCTCGCGCGCCGATGCCCGCATGACGCGTGGTACCTCGCGCTGCTGCTTGCGCTCGGCTGCGATGCACCCGCGCCGCCGTCCAGGAAGCCCGCCGCCAGCTCGGCCGCCGATCGCGTGCTGGTGGTGGTCAACGCACGCAGTAGCAACAGCGAAGCGGTAGGACGCTATTACATGCAGCGACGTGGCATTGCCGCAACCCACCTGCTACGGATCGACGTGCCGGTCGATGATGAGCTTGGCGAACTCGACTTCCGCACCAAACTCGCGGCACCGGTGCGCGATAAAATCAACGCCCTCCCTGTGCGCATTGACTTCATCGTGCTCACCACCGGCATCCCCATTCGGCTTGGCGGCAAACGCGGCTACAGCGTCGACGCGCATCTCGCCGGCATGAACTTGTCGATCCCACCGATGGTCGGCCTCGACTCCACGTGGCTCACGCGTTATCGGAATCCGTACTATGCTGCGCGCGAGCCGTTCAGCAGCGATCGCTTCGGCATGTATCTCGTCACACGGTTGGACTGCGCGGTGCTCCGTGACTGCATGGCGCTCGTCGATCGATCCATGGCCGCCAAGCCAGTTCCCGGCCCGTTCTTCTTCGACGCGATGACGGCACGCAGCGGTGATGACGGGTATGCCTTCATGAATCGGTCGCTCTTCGAAGTGGCCTTTCGCATGCGCTTCGCGCGCCTCGACGCGGAACTCGATACGACGGCACAGTTCGTCGCGCCAGCGCGTCCGGTGATGGG
>JAYSVL010000244.1:0-5884 GCA_043718595.1 Gemmatimonadaceae bacterium | reverse complement strand
ACACCGGCCACGCAACGCAACGTACCCCATCGTGGTGGCAGCCTAAATGCCACAGCAGCTGCGCTGACCGCGCAATTTGGCGATGCCGTGTGTCGCGTGGATGTGATGTGGGGCGAGACAACGGTGTACGTGGCCGAAGATGCCGTGCATGCGATCATCCGTTGGCTGCATGATGAGCCCTCCGAGCGCTACGACTACCTCGTCGACGTGACGGCCGTGGAGTATCGCGATGCGGCACGACCGCTTGAGGTGGTCTGGCATCTGCGCGCCCTCGGGCGACGGCAATTCCTGCGTGTGAAAGTTGAGCTTGCAAAGCGTGCACCGCTGGTCGTGCCGAGTGTGATTGACATCTATTCCGGGGCTGATTGGCTGGAGCGGGAATGTTTCGACATGTTCGGTATCCGCTTTGACGGTCACCCTGACTTACGTCGCATTCTGCTGTGGGAGAGTTATCGTGAAGGCTTCCCGCTGCGCAAAGACTTTCCATTACGCGGCCGTTTCAGTCGCGCAGAGCAGTTAAAGCAGGCGCTGGCAGCAGATCCTGAGGCGCGGTACTCGATGGAGGAGTTAACCATCGCTGAAGCGTACGACGCGTTGCCCGACGATATGAAGACGCGACTCACTGCAGAGCGCGTTTCCGGCGACGGGAAGGAGGGCGGCGAGTGAGCACGCGCACCATCGAGGTGGCGCTGGGCACCGCTGGCATGGATGCCAACGGCTTGCCACTGCGTGCGCCGTTGGTCGCGACGCACGCGGGCGTGGCGGTCGAGTCGCGCAACACGGTGGAACCGGAGTTGTCTGCCGATCACATGCTCATCAACATGGGCCCGCAGCATCCGGCAACACACGGCGTGCTGCGCCTGGTGCTCGAACTCGATGGTGAAACGGTTGTGCGGTGTATTCCGCACATCGGTTATCTCCACTGTGGTTTCGAAAAGATTGGCGAATACCGACAGTACAACCAGATCATTCCGTGGACAGATCGCGAGGACTATCTCAACTCACCAGGCAACAACGTCGCGTTCGCGCTTGGCTGTGAGCGATTGTTCGGCGTGGAGATTACACCGCGCTGCACCGTGTTGCGCGTCATTGCGATGGAATTGTCGCGCATCATTTCGCACGTCGTTTGGCTTGGGACGACGTCCGTCGACATCGGCGCATTCACGCCATTTCTGTGGCTGTACCAGGAGCGAGAGAACGTCTACAATCTGCTCGAAGGGTGGATTGGGGCGCGCTTAACGACCTCGTTGACCCGCGTCGGCGGGATGGCGGCCGATATCCCTGATGGTTGGCTTGACGGGCTCAAGGCATTTATTGTCGGCTTCCCAAAAACGCTCGACGAGTCCGTGCGGATGCTCGAGACAAACGCGATCTGGGCGGGTCGGACGGTGGGACTCGGTACGATGAGTGGGGCCGAGGCGGTCAACGCCGGGCTCTCCGGACCAATGCTGCGCGCGTCCGGCGTTGCCTATGATGTGCGTAAGGATTTCCCGTATCTCGACTACGAAACGTACGATTTCGATGTACCTGTCGGCACAGTTGGCGATGTGTACGACCGGTTTCTTGTTCGCGTGGAAGAAATGCGACAGAGCGTGCGGATTTTGGAACAAGCCGTTCGTCGTCTGCCTGACGGGCCAGTGAACGTCGATGATCCCCGACTGATTCTACCGGCCAAACACAAGGCAACCAGCGAAATGGAGTCGATGATCCATCACTTCAAACTGGTGATGGAAGGTCCGCGTCCTCCGGTAGGCGAGTGTTATGTGCCGGTGGAGAGTCCAAAGGGTGAGAAGGGCTACTACCTGGTGAGCGACGGCTCGGCAAAACCCGTACGCTGGCGTATCCGGCCACCGTCATTCGTCAACCTGTCGGCCATCTCGCGCATGGTGGAAGGGCATCTCCTGTCGGACGTCATCGCCATCAATGCCAGCATCGACATCGTGATGGGAGAGATCGACCGATGAGCCACGGACCATCAGCCAGTGGCGGCGCGATGATTTCGGCACCTGCGCATCGCGCGCACGATTCAGGGCCATACGTGCCCGTGTTTGTCGGTGAGCGTCGTGCCACGCTGGACACCATTCTTTCGCGATATCCCACCAAGCAAGCGGCGCTGCTGCCCGCGTTGTGGATGGTCCAGGATGTGCACGGCTGGGTGTCCGAAACCGCGGCCGAGGAAGTTGCCTCGGTGCTTGCGCTGACGCCCGCGTATGTGAAGGGTGTGATGAGTTTCTACACGATGTATCACCAGCATCCTGTGGGACGACACTTCATCCAGGTGTGCACCACAACGCCATGCAATGTGTGCGGCGCCGAAGATGTCGTTCGCGCATTGCTACAGCACACACGATGTGCTGATCTCGGGCTGACCAGTGACGACGGCAAGTATACGGTGATCGAAGTCGAGTGTCTTGGTGCGTGCGGCTTTGCAACGCCGATCATGATCAACAATCAGTTCGTTGAATCGGTGACACCAGAATCCGTACCGCGCATTCTGGCGGAGCTGCCATAATGGGCTTTCCGCATGTCTCACACCCGCGCGAAACCCCTATCCTGTCGCGTCATTTTGGTGACGCCGAAGCACGCACGCTCGCCGGCTGGCGCGCGCGCGGCGGTTACGACGCCTTGCAAAAGGCGTTGACACTCGATCCAATCGAGATTCAGAACACGGTGAAGGAGTCCGGTTTGCGCGGTCGCGGTGGTGCCGGTTTCCCGACGGGCCTCAAGTGGTCGTTCATGAAGCCCGACGGGAAAACGCACCATCTGTTGTGCAACGCCGACGAGTCGGAACCCGGCACGTTCAAGGATCGTGAAATCATGCGCTGGACGCCGCATGGTTTGGTGGAAGGCGTGGCAATCGCCGCGCACGCCATCTACGCGGAGACGGCATACATCTACATTCGCGGCGAATTCACCGAACCGCTGGCCCGCGTCAATCATGCTGTCGACGAGGCCTACGCGGCCGGCATTCTTGGCGCCAATGCCATGGGAAGCGGTAAACGGCTTGATGTGCACGTGCACCGTGGAGCAGGCGCCTACATTTGCGGCGAAGAAACGGCGTTGATGAATTCTCTTGAGGGGCGGCGTGGTAATCCGCGCATCAAGCCTCCGTTTCCGGCGGTCGCCGGCTTGTTCGGACGACCGACGACGATCAACAACGTCGAGACGCTGACGGTCATTCCGCACATTGTCACCAACGGTGCCGACTGGTATCGACAGTATGGGCGAATCGACAATCCGAAGAGTGTCGGCACCAAACTCTTTTCCGTGTGCGGAAATATTTCGCGTCCTGGCAACTATGAAGTGGCGTTGGGATTTCCCTTCAAGGATTTCCTGTCTGATCTCTGCGGCGGCCCCTTACCCGGGCGCGAGATCAAGGCGGTCATTCCCGGCGGATCATCCGTGCCTATCCTGACGCGCGAGGAAGCGGACGGTGCGTTGATGGATTACGAGGGTTTCGTCGCCGCAGGCACCATGTTGGGTTCTGGCGGAGTGATTGTGTTCGATGACCAGCAAGACATGGTGCGACAGATTGCGCGACTCGTCCGCTTCTACGCGCACGAAACGTGCGGTCAGTGTACGCAGTGTCGAGAGGGTACGGCATGGACGTCACGTATCATGGACCGCATTCGCGACGGTGAGGGGACGGCGGAAGATCTCGACACGCTGCTGTCCATCGCTGACGGGATGACGGGCAAAACGATCTGCGTACTCAGTGACTCCTGCGCGACACCAGTGGTGTCGGGACTCCGCAAGTTCCGCCACGAGTTTGAAGCCAAGATTGTGGCCAATCGCGCGATGATCACCGTACCGGGCGCGTTCCGTGCCTCCGCCGCGTGAGGTCACCCACGTGAGCGACGCGAAGATGATCACGTTGACGATCGAAGGGCGCACCGCAACAGTGCGTGAGGGCACGTCGATTCTCGAGTCGGCGAAGACGGTAGGTGTGCTTATTCCGCACTACTGCTACCATCCCGGTCTACCGGTGGCTGGCGTGTGTCGCATGTGTCTCGTCGAAGTGGAGAAGCTGCCGAAGCTGGCCCCGGCATGCGCAACATCGGCCATGGACGGTCAGGTCGTGCGCGTGCATTCGCCCGCAACGCTCGACGCGCGCAAGGGGGTGCTTGAGTTTCTGCTCATCAACCATCCACTCGACTGTCCGATCTGCGATCAGGCGGGTGAATGTGAATTGCAGGACTACACGTTTGCCGAAGGGCGTGCTGACTCGCGCTATCGTGAGGCTAAGCGTTTCAATCCCGTGGAGGACTTTGGCGGGGACGTGCTCTACGTGCCGAACCGCTGCATCCTTTGCACGCGTTGTGTGCGTTTCATGGGTGATGTGGCGCACGAACCCCTGCTCAACGTGTCGGAACGGGGCGACCGCGCGTTCATCGGCAAGGCCGAGGGGCACGACCTGACTAATCCCTGGGCCGGCAACGTGGTGGATCTCTGTCCGGTCGGGGCACTGCTGTCGAAGGATTTTCTTAACAAGGCCCGTGCCTGGGAACTGGATCGCGCGCCAACTGTGTGTACTGGGTGCAGTCAAGGGTGCAATATCGTCGCGGAAACGCGCGACAACGTGGTGGTGCGCATGCGTCCGCGCCCCAACGATGCGGTAAACCAGTACTACATGTGTGAAGTCGGGCGAATGGGGTATCGCGAGTTCAACCGTCGCGACCGCATTGAGCAACCGGCGATACGAGATAGCGGCGCGCTACACATAGTGGAGTGGGAGGACGCGATCGTAGCGGCGGCGACGCACTTGCGCGACAAGCGTGTCGTCGTTGTTGCCTCAGCCAACCTATCCAACGAAGCGTTCTACTTGTTGCAGCGCATACTTGAACACACAGGTGGCGTTGGCGTGTTTCGTGTGGAGCAGGGCAGCGAGGTGCCGCTGACAGGCGCGCCAGACCTTGCGTTGCGCGGGGAACGCGCCGCGAACGTTGCCGGTGCGCGCCTGTTTGGTTTCGAACAACGGACGGATATTGGCGCTGCACTGCAAGACGGCGATGCGTTACTTGTTGTCGGCGATGCCTTGCACGGGGTGCCGGTGGACGCACTCGAACGCGCGGCGGTCGTTGTCTACGTCGGGACCACGCTTCCGGCGGCGTGTTTCGATCGCGCTGCAGTCGTGCTACCAGTCACGAACACGCTGGAAGAGGAAGGCACGCTGACGAACCTTCGCGGGCGCGTGCAGCGCTTTCTGCAGGCCAAGGCGGCGCCCGGTGTGGCGCGTCCCTCGTGGTATGTGCTGGCCGATCTTCTGGCCGCTGTGGGGGGAAATGGCGCGTTCTACGCGCCGTCCGCAATTTTCGACGCGCTGGCAGCAACGCATCCGGCATTCGCCGGCCTGAGTTACGAAGATCTTGGGTTGCGCGGCCTCCTCCTCGCACCAGTCGAAGAGACGGTCCCAACGACGAGCGCCCCACGGTGACGCACGCCCTGGTGCAATTCTCAAGTGACGACCTGGCACAATTATTCCCGCGCGCGGATTCACAAATCGCGCCGCACGCGCTTGGTACGTTCGTGCTGGCGAGTGTCATCAAACTGCTCGTCGTCTTTGTGTTGTATCTCGTTGGCGTTGCGCTGCTCACGCTTGCCGAGCGAAAAATCGCGGCATGGATTCAGGACCGGCGCGGACCCAACCGCGCAGGGCCCGGCGGCATTCTGCAGCCTGTGGCAGACGGCATCAAGAACTTCATGAAAGAGGAGACCAATCCCGCCGCTGCGGAGCGTTGGCTCTTTCTCATCGCTCCGGCGCTGGCGTTCATTCCCGCGATGCTCACGTGGGTCGTGTTGCCGTTCGCAGCGCCACTGCCAACGGCATGGGGGCTCATTGATATGGCGGTGGCCAGCCTTCCAGTTGGCTACCTGTTCATCCTCG
>JAYSVL010000243.1:0-2057 GCA_043718595.1 Gemmatimonadaceae bacterium | reverse complement strand
GTACGTGCATGTGAAGCGCCTTCGCGCGCGTCGCGGCTACATGCGTGTGTGGTGAGGAGCGCGAACTCAGTCGTCCTTCTGTCCAAACACCGCAAGGTTTGAGCTGTGCCCCGGATTCACCTTCTTGTCCGGGTAGATCCAGTGCACCGCCTGATTCACGGCGACGGCGGCTTCGCTAAACCCGGTCGCGATCAGCTTGAGCTTGCCGGGATACGTGGTGATGTCACCCGCCGCATAAATACCAGGCCGACCGGCATCCATCGTGCTCGTCACCAAGATTTCGTCCTTCTCAATCATCAGTCCCCACGTTAGCAGCGCGCCAAGATCGCTGACGTAGCCAAGCATGGGCAGCACGACGTCAGCGCGCACCTCTCGAGTTGCTTTCGTTTTGATGTCCTTGAGTCGCACTCCAACAATGCGCTCGTCCCCGTGAATCGCATCAAGTTCATGAAACGTGTGCACATTCACGCGATCATCGGGCGCGGTGGCGGCCGCCATCACTTCGCTTACCGTGGCGGCATGCGCGCGAAAACGGTCACTGCGGTGCAAC
Source organism: Gemmatimonadaceae bacterium (assembly GCA_043718595.1). Lineage (GTDB taxonomy): Bacteria > Gemmatimonadota > Gemmatimonadetes > Gemmatimonadales > Gemmatimonadaceae > Gemmatimonas. The sequence goes on along the minus strand of JAYSVL010000243.1, from coordinate 1,507 downwards.
AACGTCACGGACGCCGCATGCGGACGAAGCTGCGCCGTCCAGTCAAAGGCGGAATCGCCACCGCCAACAATCACCACGTGCTGCCCAGCGTAGTGCGCCGGGTTCGTCACCATATCGTGCACGCCGCGCCCATACCACGGCTCGGCGAACGCTTGTGGCAGCCGTCGCGGACGGAAGGCGCCGATTCCTGCAGCAACAATTACCGACCGCGTTGGGAATCGATCCGACTCGGTCACGAGGACAAAATGCCCGTCCTCCTCTTCGAGTCCCATCACACGCTGCGCAAGATGCGCCGGCAGCCCCGCTGGATGAAACTGCGCCGCCTGTTCGGTGAGCGAGCGCACAAGATCCTTGGCCAGCACTTTCGGCATGCCGGCCACATCAAAGATGTATTTCTCGGGGTAGAGCGCCGTCAGTTGCCCGCCAAGTTCAGGCAGGGCGTCGACGATCTGCGCCGACGCGCCGCGCATGCCGGCGTAGAAGAGGGCGAAGATCCCTGTCGGACCTCCGCCAATGATGGTAAGGTCGCGGATCGGGTGCGTGTGCATGTCTGAACGGTAGCGGTGACTACTTTTGATGTCTATGAAGATCTACACGCGAGCAGGAGACGAAGGCGCCACCGCGCTGTTCGGCGGCGGCAAGGTCGGCAAGGACCATCCGCGGGTCGAAGCGTATGGCGATGTCGACGAACTCAACGCCGCACTTGGCATGGCGCGCGCCGTGGAGATGATGCCGCGCATCGACGAAGTGCTGGTGCCCATTCAGAAGGACCTGTTCGCGATTGGTGCGCTGCTGGCAACACCTGATCACGACAAAATGAAGGAGCAGCTCACCAAGGCGCGCGTCGACGACGATCGCATTCAGCAACTCGAACAGGCCATTGATGCCTGTGAGAAAGAGTTGGAACCGCTTCGCAGTTTCATCATTCCCGGTGGCACGCCAAAAGCAGCGGCGCTGCATGTGGCTCGCACCGTGTGTCGCCGAGCGGAGCGTCGCGTTGTGCATCTCACACAGGACGTCGAACTGCCGCCGCTCGTCGTCATCTATCTCAACCGGTTATCGGATCTGCTCTTCATGCTCGCGCGCGTCGCGAACAAGCGGGCCGGTGCCGGTGAGGTGACCTGGTAGTGACACTCGGCGCGCCTCTCGCGCTGCCGCTTCGTTATCCGGTCTACGTCGAACGCGGCGCGCTGTCGTCACTGGGCGCCGTGGTCGCGCAATGGGCACCGGCGCACCGCTACGCCATCATCGCGGACTCCACTGTCCTCGCGATGCACGGTGCCACATTGCTCGCGCACTTCCCTGACGCCCAGACGCGCTGTTTTTCGGTGCCGCCAGGCGAGCAGGAAAAAACGCGCGAACGGTGGGCACAGCTGACCGATGCGATGCTCGCATGGGGAGCGGCGCGCGACACGACCGTGGTTGCCGTTGGCGGTGGCGTGACTGGTGATCTCGCGGGGTTTGTTGCGGCCACGTACATGCGCGGCGTGCCATTCGTGCAGGTGCC
>JAYSVL010000242.1:0-5892 GCA_043718595.1 Gemmatimonadaceae bacterium | reverse complement strand
TGGTTGGGGCAGCTGGTTTGCCGGCCACGATGGCGGCGCTCATGGCGGGAAAGCGGGTCGCGCTGGCGAACAAAGAAACGCTCGTCATGGCAGGCGATATCGTGATGGAAGCATCGCGCGAGCACGGCGGCTCGCTCGTGCCAGTCGATAGCGAACACTCGGCGATTCTGCAGTGTCTGGCAGGGCACGAGCCCCACGAGGTCGCGCGGCTCGTGCTGACCGCGTCTGGGGGGCCGTTCCGCACGTGGCCGGTGGAGCGCATTGCGAAGGCGACTCGCGACGACGCGCTGCGACACCCGACGTGGCAAATGGGCAGCAAGATTTCTGTCGATAGCGCGACGTTGGCCAACAAAGCGCTCGAAGTGATTGAGGCGCATCACTTGTTTGGCGTCCCGTATGATCGCATTGACGTTGTCGTTCATCCGCAAAGCGTCATCCACTCGTTTGTCGAATTTGTAGACGGCAGCGTGCTGGCCCAAATGGGAGTTCCGTCGATGGAACTGCCAATTCTGTACGCCCTGACGTGGCCAGACCGCGTGGCCGACACTGGCGTACCGCGCTTCGATCCTGTGGCGTCGGGTCCACTAACATTTGAAGCGGTGCGGCGCGATGCGTTCCCGATGCTCGGTCTGGGCATCGCCGCCGGTGTGGAGGGCGGAGCGGCGCCCGCGGTGTACAACGCGGCGAACGAAGCGGCGGTCGCACTTTTTCTTGACGGTCGCATATCATTCGATGGCATCGCAACCCACGTGGCAGCCGCGTTACGTGCGTTGGCTGGCGCGACGGGTCAATCACTGGAGGCGTTGCTCGCGGTTGACGCGGCAGCGCGCCGTTACGTGAACGAACAGGTGGGACCGTGAGCGTGCTGTCGTCATTTTCGCCCTACATTGCACCCCTGTTGGTGTTTGGACTCGTCGTGTTCGTGCACGAGCTCGGGCATTTCGTGGCCGCCAAACTGATGGGTGTGTACGCACCCGTGTTTTCGCTCGGCTGGGGTCGGCGACTGTTCGGCGTGCGTCGCGGCGAGACGGACTATCGTGTGTCGATGATTCCGCTTGGCGGCTTTGTCCGCATGGCGACGCGCGAAGACGAGTCGATGGCGGGCATTGAAGGGGGCAGCGATCGCGGCTCCCTGGATGCCGCGACTGAGCGTCCCGAGGACGTGCCCGCAGCGCTCTGGGATGCGAGGGCTATTGCACCCTTTGGACCACTTCCGGTGCCCGCGGACCGGTGGGTGGAGAGCAAGTCTGTGCCGGCCCGTGTGTTCATTCTGTCGGCCGGCGTGCTGATGAACATTCTGCTCACGCTGGCGGTGTCGAGTGGCATCTTTTACACGTACGGCAGCGCGTACCGACCGGCGGTTATTGACTCCGTCGTCGCTGGTGCGCCCGCGGCGGCGGCGGGCATGGTGGGCGGTGATCGGATTGTCTCGATCAACGGCACGGCGGTGCGCGCGTGGGACGAAGTGTTGGATCGCATTTCGCCAGTGACGTCCGGCTCGGTGACGATGGAAGTAGAACGCAACGGCGTGCGTCGTTCGGTGACGGTGTCGCCAGAGGCGGCCGAAGTTGATGATCCTGCTACGGGCAAGAAGCGCACGGTTGGTCGTGTGGGGATGTGGGTGCGTGATACCGTGGCGAGAGACCCGCTGTCGATCGTCGGTGCGATCAGCGCTGGCGGACGGGCGACGTGGAGCATGGGGCGGAGCGTCGTGGAGGTGCTCGGCGGACTGGCGACAGGCAGCGTGTCGGCAAAGAATCTCGGCGGCCCGATTGCGATCGCACGCACGTCGGTGCAGGCGGCGCGCAATGGTGCCGAGACGTTGTGGTCGCTGATTGCCTTTCTCAGCCTCAATATCGCAATCCTCAATCTGGTGCCGATTCCGGTGCTTGATGGGGGGCAGATTCTTGTCGTGCTCGCGGAAGCGGTGAAGGGAAGTGCGTTTAGCTCGCGCACACGTGAGGCATTCGCGCGCGTCGGCGTGGTGGCGGTATTCGCGTTGATTCTGTTAGTGACGTTCAACGATATTCGCGCGTTTTTCACCAACTGACTCGTGCTGCGCATCCCACGGCGTGCTCAGTGTGCAACGATGCTGGTGCTGCTCACGGCAGCATGCCATTCGCGCCCTGGGACCGGCGCGACGGGACGTGCACCGTCGACTGCGGTTCGCATGCCGCGCGATGCCTCGCGCTTTGAGATCGAAGGTGTTGAGGACAGCATCGTTCGCTTTCGACGATTGGAAAGCCGCTGGCTGCGGCCGGGGATGACTGCAGTCGTCGTTGACCCAAGAAACAGGGACGCGTTGGTCGCGCGCCTGCGCTTGGTGTATGTCGACAGCGCGAAAGTCACGGCGCTGGTCACGGGACAGGTCTCGCGTGTAACAACGCAGCATTTTCTTCTGGTTGCGCGGCCAGGTGTGCGATGGTGGCGCGCAAGACACTTCTGGCTGGGCGCCGTTGCAGGCGGGATGATCGGATCCGCGGCTACCACACTGGCGCACTAAACGCTCTACTGCGCTGACCGCATCAGCAGAGGTCGAGTTTACCTGCCAACGTCAGCAGACCATTTTTCGCGTCTTTCGTCGTTTGCAGCGTATCGCTGTACATCGCGCATCGTGGTGCGCTCACGGTCACGAAGTATCGCCCGACGGTGAGGTACAGGCTTCCCAGGGTGTCGGCGCGAGTCGTCAGTGTCCGACCTCCATCGAGCGGCGTGAAGACGACACGCGCATCGCGCGGTGTGAAAATTATGCGCAGCGCGACGCACGGACGTACGGGTAGCACGACTTTGAGGGAACTGCCAGCTCGTGCTTGAATGACGGTGTCAATTTGCGCTGATGCGCATGCGGTCGACGCGCTGGCGATCACCGCGCTGAGTTTGAGCGAGGCCGGGGCCGCATGTTCACCTGCCCACTCACCCTCGCCCACCTTCCTCCCGTCCACATATAGCACGGCGGATTCCGGCGCGCTGATCGTCAGCGTTGCCATGCTTGTGGACGGCGCGCGCGGCGTGATTGGCGGCGCTGGAAGTTGCGTGCTCACGATGACGCTGTCCGCGAGTTGCATGCTGTCTCGCATTGCGACACGTGCCATTGAATCACGGCGCTGCGCGGCGTTGAGCTCCACCATCATTGAATCGTGACGCATGGCCAAGCGGATAGAATCCGTGCGAAACGCCGCGCGACCCACTTCGAAAAATCGCTGGTCCAGCGGACGACGCGCGTCGAGCCACCACGCACCGATCGCCGCAGCGCTGAGTAATGCGAGTGCGGACAGGATGCGACGGCGACGCTTTCGCGAAACAATCGGCGCGAGTGCGCTTATCGTGTCGGTGGACGACAGTGGTGTTGGTGATGCACCGCGCGAACGTGGTGCAGTCGGCAGTGCAGAAAGTGCGTCGGCCACGGCGGCGGCATCCGCGTAGCGATCCTCAGGACGTTTGGCCAGGAGCCGGAGGATCACCGCTTCAAACTCGGGGGACAGCTCCGGCGCGATGGTGCGCGGGTTCGGCACATCGGACTCAATGTGCGCCAAGCCGACGGCGTACCAGTCGTCACCTTCGAAGGGCAGTCGACCGGTGGCCGCGCGATAGAGCGTCACGCCGAGTGCGTATAAGTCGCTCCTGCCGTCGAGGGTTCGCCCGCGCGCTTGCTCGGGGCTGAAGTAGTGCGGCGTTCCCGTGACGGTGTTGGTGGCACTGATCGCCGCAGGGCTGGCGAGCGCGCGGGCAAGACCGAAGTCCGCGACGATTGCTTCGCCGTCGGCGCCGAGCAGAATATTGTCCGGCTTGATGTCGCGATGAATGACGTTGGCGGCGTGGGCCACGGCCAATGCGTTGGCGACGTCGATGCCGACGCGAATGACGTCGGCCTCCGGCAGTTTGGGGGTCTCACGGAGTCTGGCACCGACCGACCATGGCAACAGATCCATGGCAACGAACGACGCGCCGTCAACCAGGCCGACGTCCCGCACGACCACGATGTTGGCGTGTCGTAAGCCGGCAGCCGTGGCGGCCTCGCGGCGGAAGCGTGCTTCGGCCGACGGATCGCCAGCAAATTCCGGACGCAAGATCTTGAGCGCAACGGGAATTTCGAGGTCACGATCTATGGCCTCATAGACCCAGGCGAAGGCGCCCGAACCGAGGAGTCTCGTGACCCGATACTTGCCGATCTGCCGCCCTAGAAAACGGTCTGGCACGTGCGGTCCTTTACAGGAGGGGCCGAATGGGATAAATATCTGTGCTTCCCAACAATTGCGCGTGACCTGTATGCGCACGTACCTGATGCGCCGAGAATCATACGACGATGGCGTTCGAAAAGGCATCTACGATCGACAAGTACCGGACCCATGAAGAAGATACCGGTTCGACGCGTGTGCAAATTGCACTGCTGACGGAACGGATCAACTATTTGACCGGGCATTTCCGCACCCACGCGAAAGATCATCACGGTCGTCAGGGCCTGTTGAAGATGGTTGGCAAGCGTAAACGCTTGCTGTCCTACCTGAAGCGCACCGAGGTGCAGGACTACCGCACGCTCGTTCAAAATCTTGGGCTCCGGTACTAATCCGGACCACGCCACTTCGTCGCGCGGGGGCAGTCATGCCACCCGCGCGATTTGCGTTCTCGTGAGGAAAAACAGCAGATGATGCATCGTATCGAGCGGACGTTCGCCGGTCGCCCTCTGGTCATTGAGACCGGTCGTATGGCGAAGCAAGCGGCGGGTTCCGCATTGGTTCAGTTTGGTGAGACGATGGTACTCGCCGCCGTCACCGTCAGCGACAATCAAAGCGCGCTGCCCTTCTTTCCGCTCACGGTCGAGTACAAGGAAAAGACCTACGCCGCCGGTAAGATTCCCGGCGGATTCATTAAGCGCGAAGGTCGTCCACACGATCACGAAATTCTCGCCTGCCGTATCATCGATCGGTCGATCCGTCCGCTATTTCCGGAAGGATTCAAGAACGAAGTACAGGTTTTCATTTACGTCCTGTCCGCCGACCAGGAGAATGCGGCTGATGTGCTGGCGCTTCTGGCGACGTCGTTTGCGCTCAACGCCTCACGCATACCGTTTGCTGGACCCATTGGCGGCGTTCGTGTTGGTCGCATGCAGGGGCACTGGATCCTCAACCCGACCTTTCAGCAGCTCGCGCTCTCGGATTTGGATCTTGTCGTCGCCGGCTCGCGCGACTCGATCGTGATGGTGGAAGGCGGTGCGCTCGAGGTCACGGAAGCGGACGTGCTAGAGTCGCTCAAGATCTCACACGATGGCATTCGCGAATTGATCGACATGCAGCAGGAGTTGTTGGCCAAGGTGCAGCAACCGAAAATGTCGTGGAAGAAGTCGGAACCGGCTGAATTGGTGGTCGAGCGCACCAAGAGTGCGGGCTCTGGCCCAATTCGCGAGGCACTCAACCAGAAAGACAAGCAGACGCGCGTACAGGCGATCGAAGCGGCGAAAGCAGCAGTTGCCGAACAGTTGGCGACGGAGTTTCCGGACAACGCGAAGGATGTCAGTGCGGTGCTCGGCGATGTGGAGTACAACGAGCTGCGTGCGCAAGTGTTAACGACAGGTTTGCGCGTTGACGGACGAAAGCCGAACGAGGTGCGCGGCATCTCCATCGAGACGACGGTGTTGCCCCGTGCCCACGGCTCAGCGCTCTTCACGCGCGGGCAAACGCAGGCTCTTGTGGCGGCAACGCTCGGCACGGCGAAAGATGCGCAACGGCTGGATTCAATTAACGAAGCCGGTGAGACAACGCGTTCGTTCATGCTGCACTACAACTTCCCGCCATTCTCGACCGGTGAAGTGCGTCCGATGCGCGGCACCAGTCGCCGTGAGATTGGCCATGGCAACCTGGCGGAACGTGCGTTGCAAGGTGTGCTTCCCGATTTCGC
>JAYSVL010000241.1:0-2058 GCA_043718595.1 Gemmatimonadaceae bacterium | reverse complement strand
TCTCGGGAAAGGGGGTGAGAGGATCAGACAGCGCACCGCACGTGGGCTCAATCGGACTGGACTACGAACAGCGACCAAAGCCGTCGTACTATCCGCCGTAGGCGGATTGAGTTCAACAATGCTTGCTGCAGACGAGCGGAATAGTGAAGCTGAAAGCGGCGCACTTGTTGATCCGCGCGAATCTCATGGGCCAGGTACGCGCGTTAATTGCCGCGCGTGACCTGACGCACAAAGCGGCGGCAACGGCGCTCGGCGTCCCGCAACCGCGCGTGAGTGATTTGGTGCGCGGCCGCATTGACCTCTTTAGCATTGATACACTGGTCGAGACGCTGACGCGGTTGGACGTCTCCGTGACAGTGACGACCAAACGTCGGCGGCGAGTTGCCTAACCTGCGATGCTGCAGACAGCGGCGCTCATGAGTACAATCAGTCTGCGCCTGCCAAAATCACAGCATCGGCAAGCGCGTGAATTGGCGTTGCCGATCGACGCTCTCACCTGACCGTCGTGCGTCATCCGATCTATCGTGTGCAGGCCGTCGTCGTGGTCGCGCCGTACACGCTGCAGCTCCACTTCGATGATGGTCTCGAGCAGCGTATCGACTTTCAGGCCGTGCTGGCGGGTGACCTGTTCGGGCCGTTGCGTGATTTGCGCCTGTTCAATCAGGTGCGCCTCGACGCCGAGGTGCACACGATCGTGTGGCCGGATGGGGCGGACTTCGATCCGGCCACGTTGCATGATTGGCCGGAATACGAGTCGGCCTTTCGTGCCCTCGCGCAGCAATGGGCACACGCCAACCCATAGCACATCGCGCTGCTGCCCAACAAGCGCTGCTACTGACGGCGTTGTCGCATATTCTTGCCGAAGCAGAGGATGTCCTTCGCGCCACGTGAGAAGTTCTTGAACGCCATGCGGCCTTTGGCTTCGAGCATTCGCTGATTTGTCCTCCGCATCGTCGCCTGCATCACTTGCGCGCCCACACGAGCTGTGGAAACATGCCTACCGTGATCTCGTCTAAGATCGTTGGAAGTCCGTTCCTGTCTCATGTGGGGCTGCGCATGGATCGGGTGCAGCCTGACATACATCCCTTTGCGCTGCCGATCCTCGCGGACGGCATGTCCCTCGAATTCACGACGCCAATCACGTTTTTCGTGGGCGAAAATGGCACGGGCAAATCATCGGTGCTCGAAGCGCTGGCGTGGAGCACCGGGTTCGGTATGCACGGCGGTAGTCGCGATCACCAATTCGTCGACGCCGAAGAGGGCCACGCGCTGGGACGGGCCTTGGCTCTCTCGTGGCGCCAGCGTTCAACAGACGGATTCTTTCTGCGAGCTGAGACGTTCCATCAACTCTCGTCTGCACTCGAAGCGAGTGGTACCACGTTCGAACGATACGGCGGACGCTCGTTCCATCAACGGTCGCACGGCGAAGCGTTTCTCGCGCTGTTCGAGCATCGGTTTGAGGATGGCCTGTACCTGCTCGACGAGCCTGAGGCCGCGCTGTCGCCACAACGGCAGCTCGCCTTCATGCGCATTATGCACGAACTCGCGAGTCGGCGTGTCGCCCAATTCATCATCGCCACCCACTCGCCGATGCTCCTCTGTTTACCGGGCGCCCGCGTGCTCAGCTTCGATGACGGCCGCATCGCCGAGGTGCCATATGACGAGACCGAACATTTTCAATTGACGCGCCGATTCCTGAACGATCCGGAGCGCTACTTCCGGTACTTGTTCGCGGAAACTGAGGATGGGGAGTGATAACCGCAGTGGGCTCTCTCGGAACATGACGAACACGAAATCGTAACCGCATGACACGCAACACCAGGAAGACTGAGCACGCGGGGCCAAAGAAATGCTGCGGGCGTGTGCGCGATCACCGCGCGAGCGCATAACAAGCCGAACACACGCCGAGTTGACTCGGCCTCGCCGAGACAATACGCTCGGCTATGCTACGAAGCACTGGACGTCGCCCGCGTCGCGTGACGAGCAGCTGGGAGATCGGCGAAGCGATACGACTGCACTCTCGACAACTCGCACGTGGTCATGTCAAAGCGCGCTATT
>JAYSVL010000025.1:0-2860 GCA_043718595.1 Gemmatimonadaceae bacterium | reverse complement strand
GCCACTGGACGCGCGATGGTGATGGACTTTGGCATCTCGCGCACGATCGCCGCCGCGCCGTCGTCGGCACAGGCAGGATTGACACGTGTTGGCGAAGTGGTGGGGACGCCCGAGTTCATGAGTCCCGAGCAGGCATCGGGCGATCACGTCGACGGCCGCAGCGATCTGTACTCACTTGGTTTGGTCGCGTGGTACGCGGTGACCGGGGCGTATGCGATCAGCGGTGACACGACGCAAAAAGTCCTGGTCAAGCAGCTCACCGAGACGGTGCCGCCGGTGAGCAGTGCCCGCGCCGATCTACCGGCGCCTCTGGCCGACGCCATTGATCGACTGCTGCGCAAAGATCCCACGGAGCGATTCGCGACGGCTGAGGCGTTGGTAGAGGCGATTGATGCGGCGCAGCTCGCCGCGCCGGAGATCCCACTACCCGTGCGGCTGTTTCAGCAGAATGGTAAGAGCTACCTCGTCAACGCGGCGATGGTGGCCGTGGTCGTCGCCGTGTTTTACCTCAGCACCCCTCCGAGTGCCGACATCGATCGGCTCGCGTCGCTCAGCATTGGCGGTGCACTGCAATTTGTCCTGCTCATGACAATTGCGCGGCAGGCGCGGAATCTGCGGCATCTCGGGTTTGATCATGCGGCCCTTCGCCGTGGACTCCAGGGCATCATGGACGAAGGCAACGACGCGCGCGCTCAGGGTTTGTTGCTGCCGGGCGTTGCACGCAAACGGCGTTTTCGTATGCTGATGGTGCCACCGCTGATCGTGCTTGGGCTCTACAATCTCCGACAAGGGCTGGCGAGTCGTGTCGAAGTCTCCGAGGGCTTCTACACCAACAGCCGACTTGGAGCAACCATGTTTATCAGTGGCGCGTGCTGCATGGTGGTGGCGACGATGCTGTTCCTCATCGATCCGTTTCGTCAGCCCGTGTTGCAGCGCGTGGCGAATCTGTTCTGGGGTGGCCCGATTGGCGCACTCTTGATGGGCTCGGGCAAAACGAATGCGACCGCGAGTACGCCCACCATGCCGCACGGACAGGTCGCGCCGTCGTCCTCGTCGCGCGCGAAGCCGCTGCGTGACGATGGCATGCGGAAAGTGCATGCTCGCTCCGCCACCGGCGACGCTCGTCTCGACGACCTTGAGCGCAGACTGACGGCGCTCGAACGCGCAGCGCGTTCGGCGCCCTGATCCGGGCTAGCGCGACAGCACTACCGACACTGTCCGAGGTCGACCTGCGCCGACGCACCACGAGCCACCGTCACGCTGACTGACTTCGTACGCGCGCCCAGTCGACAGGTGAGCGTCCACGCTTCCTGCAGATGCGCCTGGGCGTGCTGCGATGGGCGCAAGGATGGATTGACGTGCCACGTCACCTTTGTCGCACCGCGCGGCACCGTCATGGTCGATGTCAACGTCATCGGAATCGTCAGCGCTGGTCCGCGTGTGCTGTCGGCATTGAGCACGGGCGACGTTTCCATGGTGAACGATTTGTGGAGCGTGAGTATAGCGTTCGTTGGCGCACGAATCTCGAGCACGGAGTGCAACGCCGGATTGGCGGCGGCCGCGAACAGGCGCATAAAGCCAGCGCGCGCGCTGGAACCTGGGTACGCCCCCGTGCCCGCGTACTGATCGACGACAAACGAATACGCGGGATGAAACGAGCGCTGTCCCGGCGCATTTTCAAACGTGAACGCAAACGTCCCCGCGGAGTAGTACGCGGTCTCTTCGAGCGTGCCGCTGGCAACGTAGTAGATCTGCGGCCACGGGCCGGCCGGCCATTTGAGATCGCCTCCAAGCGCCTGGGCGAGCGAGTCGTACGGCACAACGTCGGCCGGAATGGGTTCTTCGGCAGCACTCGGCACGCGCAGCACTTTTGCGTCTGGCGTGTGGTTGCTCAGGGCGACGACCACCTGATGCGAGGACAACAGGTCGCGCATGCTCCGAATTTCTGGCTCAGAGAACGGTGCCTCACCGCGCGAACTCCCACCACTCACACCGATCGTCGCTCCACCACCACCCCAAAACGCGCCGTAGTTGCGATTGAGGTCGACACCCGCATTGCTGTTCGCCGGGTTGGCACATTCGGCCCATGTGGGTCGCTGGCCCATCGCAATGCGGCAGCTCTTCCGCTTTTGTTCGTTGAGCAGTGTGCGCGACATGTCGTACCCATCCGGATTGACGACCGGCACAACAATCAACCGTACCTGATCGAGCAACGCGGTGATGCGTGGATCGACGCCGTCGTTCTTGACGATGTCCCAGACGAACTCCATCGTCAGTTCTACCGTTGGCCACTCGCGCGCGTGATGCAGACCGGTCATCAGAAACACTGGCTTTCCGGAACTGCTCTTCACGTCGTGCGAGATTTCAAGCGCCCACATGTGCTGGCCAAGGAGCGAGCGGTGCGACAGCTCGAACCGTTTGACGATGGCCGGATACGCGGTCGCGATGCGCTCCAGCTCATTGTACGTCTCACTCAGTGTGCGGTACGTCACCCGACCTGTTGGCAGCGTCGACGGATACGTGAGGACCGGTGCGGCCGGTGTCGGACGCGGTGCAGCGGTCGGCGGCGTGGTTTGCGAGAGCGCGACACACACCGGCGAGAGGCCTATCGCGGCGCAACAGGCAACGCGGGCGATCAGGGACGCAGAGCGCATAAACACAGCGAGATGCGAGGATAGTGAGAGAGAAGGGGTACGTTCGTAAGGACTCGTGCCCGGGTCTACGCCGGACACACGACACACTTTCGCAACGCCGCGGCGAAGCGCGGTGCATCGCTCGCGCGCAGGCCGCAGATGCCGACGCGCACGCCTTCACGCATCGGGACGACAAACACGCCCTCCGTCTGCAATCGCTCCACGAC
>JAYSVL010000240.1:0-2066 GCA_043718595.1 Gemmatimonadaceae bacterium | reverse complement strand
GTCTACGGTACGCGTGTTTCAATCGCTGGAGCACGTCGCCGCATTCACGCTTGTTGGGTATATCGTCGCCGAGTTCCATGGACGCGAGTTGGTGCACTTCCGCGAGATCGCGGCTCGCGTGGTGGCGTGGGGCGGCGGAATCTCGCTGCTGTTGGAGCTCACGCGCGGCTGGCATCCGCAGTACGGTGCGAGTGTTCTGATGTTCTTGTTTACGTGTACGGCGAGTGCGTTTGGTGGACTGCTGTATCAGCTGCAGCGCGATCACGTGCGCGCGCTGCTCGTTCGCGGCTAATCGAGAAGGTCGTATGTCATTTGCGTCACTTGAAAAGCAATTGAACCACAGGGGACACAGAGTTCACAGGGGATTCCAGTCGCCGACACCGTCTCAAAATCAAAATTGATTTCTTGAGTTTGAAACTGCGCCCGCTAGGCGAGACCTCTGTGCTCCCCGTGACCCCTGTGGTTCAATGCAGTTTGTTGTTCGTCTGTGTTACCAGTACCAACTGCCATCGCGCACCGGCGCATGCATGAGATCGAACTTCGCCATGTAAAGCAGGCGCTGAATGCGTGCACGGTATCGCCGGTTCAACACCTTGCGCCACCATTTCGGCGCTGGTGCGCGCCCGTAGCGACGACCAACCCATTTGACGTCCGTCTCTGGAATGAGATAGACATCCACGCTCGAACGGTGTCGACTGCGCTTGAGGCGGGTTCCAGACTTGCGGCTGCCGTCACCGAGCGGAACACGCGCAGACCAACGGGCGTACGCATACGCGTTGCCAACAACGATGAACTTCTTGCTGCCATGCATGTAGACTCCTGGTTGAGTACTTACAGCATTGGCGTCTCCTGTATGGGTTGTGGTTGTGTGTGGTTCGGCAGTTCGTCGTGTTCGCTGCAAGGCTCACCGTTTATGCGTCGTCTTCGCGTTGATCCTCGTGCAAATGCGCGAGGCCGAGCACTTCCGGTGAATGATCGAGGAACATATCGTCACCGATGTGATAAAATGAAGCAAAAGAGTCTGCGTCAATGGTGATCGGCAGATCGTCATGCCGAAAGCCGTAGTCCGTGAACGACGCATCCGGGTGTGTCACGCGAAAGAAGACGTGTCCATCAAAACTACGGCAGAGTATTCCGCTCACGCCGGATGCAGGGCGAACTTCGGCGATCGCTTTCCCGTAGCGAACCAAGCGCTTATGCATGCTGTTTGTCGGCTGTACCGTGAACGTTTACTCGAGCAGGTAGGCGTGACTCAAACGATCCGCCTGAAAACATCTGTCGCTTCCGCGAATATCCGGCCGCGCATGGATGGCGAGAGCGATTCCGGCGTTACCAACTCAACGCGTCGTTGAAACAATTGCTCCAAGAGCTCGCCGAGGGCGAAGAAGTGCATGTACGTCTTCTCACCGGGCACGAACTCGACCAGCACGTCAACGTCGCTGTCCGGACGTGCGGTGTTGCGCTGGACAGAGCCGAATAGCGCCAGGCGCTGCACTCCGAGGCCGGTGATCTCAGGTTGCGCCGCGGCCAGCTGCAATTGCACGTCGGTGAGGGTCAGCGCGCGTTTGATCATGACGTTCAACGTAACTGTGCACCGGGCACCGCAACCGCGTAACCGACCAGATTGCACCGAGCTTGCTCAGTTCAATCCGAAAGTGGTCAACGACCCTTCGGCTCCGGAATCACTCGTCCCATCTCGCGGGCGGTGTGCAGCCAAAGCGCGATGGCCTCCTGCGCGTTCTCAACGGCCAGGCTCGGCGATGCGCCATCCGCCATGCAGCCCGGCAGCTCAGGCACCTCGACGACGAAGGCGTCGTCCTCTTGGCTCCAGTAGATGAGCAGTTCGTACCTGTGCCCTACCGCCGATTGTTCCCTTCTTCGGATTGCAAGCAGCTTTCGCCGAGCGAACGGTGGAAACTCGACAAAAGCGAAACGTGCCTTGTCGAAGAGGTAGTCTTCCCCGCTCTCGTCGATGACCCGCACAAGATCGTCTCTTGCTGCGCGAGCGTCCGTCAGCATGGAGTACACCTTGCCGAGGATCAGCGAGACCTCGTAACCAGAGTTCT
>JAYSVL010000239.1:0-5914 GCA_043718595.1 Gemmatimonadaceae bacterium | reverse complement strand
ACACGCTGGCTGACCACCTTGGCGGCGGGATAGCTCCCGCTGTGCCGGAGGCGTGACAGTGAGCGCCTGTAGCTCGTCCTTGGCATAGCCCACACTTCACTGCATATGACGATACCAGCAACCAGCACAATGGCGTTCGACCCGCGTCGCGCCCTGCACTCGCTCAAAGAATCGGCACCGATCGAACTCGCGGCGTACGCGCTCACCGCGCTGGGTTTTGTAGTGCTCTTTGCCAAACCGGCGACGCTGATGTTCGACGCCTGGTGGAATGACCCGAACTCTGGTCATGGCCTCCTGCTGGCACCGCTGTCCATCTGGTTCGCGTACAAAAGTGGCATCGTCAAGAACGCCAAGGCGCAGCCGATACTCGGCACGCTCATTCTGCTGTTCGCCGTCATGTCTCGCTACGCGGCGGACCTTGCCGCCGAATTGTTTGTCATGCGTGGGTCCATGCTGGTGGCGATTGCGGGCCTCGTCGTGTTCTATGCCGGATTTCGTCAGCTGCTGCATTGGTGGTTGCCGTTCATTCTCACCGCGCTGTCGATCCCCATTCCCGAAGTCATTCTCAACACGATCGCGCTGCCACTGCAGTTCCTCGCGTCAAAGATTGGTGCCGCGCTGCTGCGCTGGCGTCAAATCCCGGTGCTCTTGTCGGGCAACGTCATCCGCATTCCCGGCCAGGAGTTGTTTGTCGCCGAAGCATGTAGCGGTCTCCGTTCGCTGACGGCGTTGATCAGTCTCGGCGTGCTTATTGGTGCGATGTTTCTGCGCGGCCTGCCATCGCGTGTGCTGCTGGTGGCGCTCACGATCCCCGTCGCCATCCTCATCAACGGCTTCCGCATCTTTCTCACCGGCTTTCTTGTGCTCTACGTGAGCCCCAAAGCCGGCGAAGGATTTATGCACGAAAGCGAAGGCATGATGACCTTCGGACTTGCCTTCATCGCCATTGCCGGGGTCGCCTGGGTGCTCGGCAAGGGTGAAACGCTGTTCTCACGTCGCAAAGGAGCCGTCGCATGAGCAACCGATTTGTTGTCTTTCTGCCGTCCGTATTGCTCGGCCTTGGCGCACTGGCGATCTCCGGCATGCGACAGCAGTACATCGTGCCGCCCAAGGAGCCAATGGCAACAACGCCGTCCACGATGCTCGGCCTCACAGGCACCGATGTGGTGGTGGACTCTGCTGAACGTGCTGTAGCCGGAATGTCGGACTATGCGTTGCGTTCCTACGCGAAAGATTCGGTGGAAGGCTTTTCCACCTACATCGGCTACTACGACCAACAGGTGCAGGGCAAGTCGATTCACAGCCCGAAGAACTGCTTGCCGGGAGCTGGATGGGAAATTCTCGAAAACGGTCGCGTGAGCGTGACCGCGGCAACCGGTGATCAGCGTCTCAACCGCGTATTGTTGTCAAACCGCGGCCAGCGCGCGCTGGTCTACTACTGGTACCAGGGGCGTGGGCGCATTGAGTCCAGCGAGTATCGCGTGAAGTGGGACTTGTTGCGCGACGCGGCGCTGTACGGTCGCACCGAAGAAGCGTTGGTGCGCATCGTCGTACAAATCCCGCGGTCGAAAGAGAAGGCGCCAACCGGCAGCGACGGGGAAGTGCAAGCGGCGGACGTGCTCGCGCGACAAGTTGCGCAGCAGCTCATTCCGCAGGTTGACAAGGTGCTGCCCACGTCACCACGCGCGTCTTGAGCGACTGGCGCCGCCGGTAGTTTCCTCCAATCCAATTCGACTTGTCTAGCGTCGCCCTTGTGCTACTCGCGCTTCCATTGGCGTTTGGCGTCTACGCGTACGTCATCTATCCCGCGTTGCTGTATCTGTTCACGCGTGGTGGCACGGCGTGGGTGTTGCCGCCAGCACCGGAAACGTGGCCGGAAATTACCATCACGCTTCCCGTCTACAACGAAGAGGCGGTGCTTCGGAAGCGCATCGAGAACCTGCTCGCGCTGGACTATCCGGCCGATCGGCGACATCTGCTCGTGCTCTCGGATGCGTCGACGGACAACACCGACGCCATTGCACTCGAATACGCGGATCGTGGTGTCGAGTTGCTGCGCTTACCCAAGCGCCTCGGCAAATCAGCCGCGGAGAACGCCGCACTACCACGCGTGCGCGGCAACGTTGTGGTGAATGTGGATGCTACCACGCGCATTTTTCCCAACTCCCTCAAGTCGTTAGTGCGTGCCTTTGGTGACCCCACAGTTGGCGTTGCCTCCGGTCGCGATGTGAGTGAACGGGCTGGTGCGCCTGAAGCCAGCAGTGGCGAGTCCGGTTATGTGGGCTACGAGATGTCGATTCGCAGGCTGGAAACACAGTGGTTGAGTATCGTTGGTGCGAGTGGATGTTTTTACGGTATTCGCAAGGACATTTACGACGGCGACTTTCCACTCGCACTCAGTCGCGATTTTGCCAGCGCACTGATCGCCCGTGAGCATGGATTTCGCGCGGTGTCGGTAGACGCCGCACTGTGTGGCGTGCCGAGTGTGTCGTCGTTGCAGGCAGAGTACAAACGGAAGATCCGCACCATGCACCGTGGACTCGAAACGCTGTGGTTTAAGCGGCACCTGATGAATCCGTTTACGCACGGACGTTTTGCGTTCATGTTGCTCAGTCACAAGCTCGCGCGCTGGCTGGTGTATCCGGCATTGATTCCCGCCGGCGTGGGCCTGCTGATGCTCTCCATGAGTGTGCCCTTTGCCTGGGTACTGTTGCTGCTCGCGATGGGCACGCTCGGCGCTGGTTTACTTGTCATGCGTATGCCGCCCAGCCGTGCCTTGCCACGCCTCATCTCGCTCCTTGGTTTCATTGTCGCCAGCAACATTGCCGGCCTGCGGGCGTGGCTCAAAGTCCTCAGCCCATCGCAAGACGCGACGTGGGAACCGACTCGGCGTCCGGTATGATCGTCGCGCGAGACGCGCGCACGGTCGCTTCACGGCACCTGTTTAGTGTTGATGTCGAGGACTACTTCCAGGTCAGCGCGTTTGAGCAGATAGCGCCACCGTCCACGTGGGGCACGTTCGAGTCGCGCGTCGAACGCAACACCGATCGTATCCTCGCCTTGCTGGCGCGTCATCAGGCAACGGCAACGTTTTTCACGCTGGGCTGGGTGGCAGACAAATATCCGTCGCTGGTACGCCGTATCGCCGAGCAGGGCCACGAGATTGCGTCGCATTCGTACATGCATCGTCGCGTCACGACGATGACGCGCGACGCCTTTCGTGAGGATGTGCGTCGTTCGAAAGACGTGTTGGAGCAGCTGATTGGTGTGGCCGTCGAAGGATTTCGTGCGCCCTCATTCTCAATTGTAAAGAGTGTCGAGTGGGCATGGGAAACGTTGGTTGAGGAAGGGTTTGTCTACGACTCGAGCGTCTTCCCCATCTATCGTCCCGGCTACGGAAATCCCGGCAGTCCGCGTGAACCGTACGACATGATCACACCAGCGGGCACGCTAAAACAGTATCCACTGGCCACACTCGAAAAGTTTGGTGTGCGACTGCCGGCGGCCGGTGGTGCGTATCTGCGGTTGTTGCCATACACTTTGTGCGACAGTGCCGTGAGCGACGCAACCGCCCGCGGCGTTCCCGCGATGTGCTACGTTCATCCGTGGGAAGTCGACCCTAAGCAACCGCGCATGGATGTGGGACGGCTGACGCGCATTCGCCACTACGGTGGGCTCGAACGACTGGAACAACGTCTCGACACACTGCTGGCTTCACACGCGTTCGGATCCGTGCGCGAGTACACACTCGCGGTGAATGCGCCCGCTGCGCCCGCACACGCGGTGAACGCGTGACGGCTACTGTGCGCGTGGATGCACCAACTACGTTGCGCGTTGCGCGTTGTGCCGCGCCAGGTGTGGAGTGGGATGCGTTCGTGAAGTCGTGTGCCGGTTGGACGCACTTCCATCTCTCCGGATGGGAGCGCGTGATACGAGACACCCTCGGTCACGAGAGTCTCTACCTCGAAGCGCGCACGCCGGATGGCACCCTTGCGGGCGTGCTCCCGCTCGTGCGCGTGAAGAGCCCGATCTTTGGCCACTTCGTCGTATCCGTGCCCTTCGTCAACTACGGCGGACCACTCGGCTCAGACGAAGCGGTGCAAGCACTCGCCGCACACGCGGTGCAGCTGGCGACACGCGATCGCGCCGACCTGCTGGAATTGCGCAGTCGCACCGCGTTGCCACTCGATTTGTCCGTCTCTCATCGCAAAATCACCGTCGTGCTGGACCTCGCCGCAACAGAAGACGCAACGTTCAAGGCGTTTCCGGCAAAATTGCGCAGCCAGGTGCGCAAGCCACAAAAGGAAGGCGTGATTGTCAAGTTTGGCGCCGAGCTGCTGCCCGACTTCTATCGTGTGTTCTCGTATCACATGCGCGACCTTGGCACGCCGGTATTGTCGCGCAAACTGTTTGACGCACTGGCGTCCGAGTTTTCAGACAGCGCGTGGGTAGCGGTCGCGTACCTGAAGGATACGCCGATCGCGGCCGGCATGGGTTTTCGCTGGGGCAACGAGTTTGAAGTGACGTGGGCGTCATCACTCCGCGAATTCAGCAAGGTGTCGCCTAACATGGGGCTCTACTGGGCAATGATGCAGCGTGCAGTGGCCGAGGGATGCACGGTGTTCAATTTCGGCCGTTGCACGCCAGGCAGTAACACGCATCGTTTCAAGAGTCAGTGGGGCAGTCGCGACGAAACGCTGTCGTGGTATCAATGGTCGCCGAACGGTGTCGTCAAAACGCCGTCACCGGATGGCGGGGCGATGTCGCTGGGGCCGCGTGTCTGGCGTCACCTGCCGGTGGCCATTGCCAATCGTCTCGGGCCTCATGTCGTACGTTTGATTCCATGAACTGGCGATACCAGCTGCCAGTGAGCGCGCCTGTATCGTTCGTCGGGTTGGCCAGCGCGTTGTCGAGTGCGGTGCGCGGTGGAGATGCTGCGCGACGAGCATTGTCGCTGCAACTGAGTAGCGATCTGCATGCGCACAGCGTGTACCTCACGCAGAGTGGATCGGCCGCGTTGGTGCTTGCGTTCAGGCGCACCGTGGCCGAGGGCGGAATCGTGGCGTTGCCGGCGTATGGGTGTGCCGATCTCACCGCAGCAGCGATTCGTGCGCGTGTGCGTGTGCGTTTGTACGACGTCGATCCCGTGTCGTTGTCGCCGGACCTGGCCAGTGTGACCGCGACACTTGAGCGACGGGTTGACGCGGTCGTGGTGGCGCATCTCTTTGGTGTGCCCGCCGACGTGAGTGCGGTGGAGGCGATTGCGGCGCGCTACGGTGTGCCCGTGATCGAAGACGCGGCGCAGGGTCTTGGTTCGTCGATACGCGGACGTACCACCGGTGCGCTTGCTGAACGCACGATACTGAGCTTCGGGCGCGGCAAGGGAGTGAATGGCGGCGGTGGCGGCGCGCTGCTCGAGCGCGGACCTCGTGCCGTCGCCACGCAGCAGTCATTTGCGCACGCCGCATCGCTGGCGGGGCGCGGGTTGCGCTCGCTGACGGTGAGCGCGGTGCAGTCCGTGATTGGACATCCCGCGCTCTATCGTGTGCCGGCGAGTTTGCCGTTTCTGCATCTTGGCGAGATGGTGTACAAAGACGCCGAGGATCCGGCTGGTATCCCGGTGTCGTGTGCGGCAATGGCGTTGCGTGCGTTTCGCTCGTTACCCGCGCGCGTGGAGCGCCAGCGCACGATTGCGCGCACGTATGCGTCGGTGATACCAGCAGACCGCGCGATTCGGCCGTGTGACGGCGCCGAGCCGTCGTGGCTCCGATACCCGGTGCGAGTTCCACCAGACACGGATATCCCCAAAGAACTCGGTGTGTTGCGCGGTTATCCGGCTGCGTTGCCCGACCAGCGATTTATCGGCACGGTGCTGTGCAGTGGGGAGCCGGACATGCCGAACGCCCGTACATTG
>JAYSVL010000238.1:0-2070 GCA_043718595.1 Gemmatimonadaceae bacterium | reverse complement strand
CACGCGTCTCGTCGGCGAACAAGAAGATTCCTTCAATCATGTGCCTGGTGATTGGCCCGGCCGCCATCACATCATCGAAACGCAGCGCGCCGGCATTGATCATCGCTACGTCGGCACCAGTGCCCATTCGCATGGCATCGGTGATGAGGTTGCCGAATGGGCTCTCGCGCTTCGAGATCGAGTCGATGGCGTTGATGGGTTCGGAGGCAATCCCCAACACGCGGTCTTGGCCTATGCGGCGGGTGAGCGTGTCGCGCCAGCGCGCGACCACGGCCGCCGTTCGCGGCTCGTCTGGCATGCCGGGACCGATCCCGATGACGGTATCGCGCACAACCCACCCCGTTGTTGCGCGCGTAAACGTCACCAGCGCGGCGGTACGTGAATTCGAGACCGCTTTGATGAGCAACCGTCCATCGCGCACGACGCGACGGCCATCGTGATCGTGGCCGCCCAGAATAGCCGTAATGCGAGGCTCCGTCTCAAGCGTCCGCACATCTTCGAACATGAATCGGTGGGTGAGCGCTACGACCAACTCCGCTCCGGCCGCCGTCACCGTATCCACCAGTGCCGTGGTGGCGGTGTCGGCGTTCCGACAGCGCACGTAGGCCGGGTAGTCGACCACCACGGTCGTGCCAATAATCCCGACCTTGACGCCACCTACACGCAGCGTGTCCCAGCCGCGCACGGCATTGAAGGGCACATTGCTCGACTCCCCGCAGTTGCCGGAGAGCCAACGGAATCGTGACTCCGCAATCCGGGCCACCAAATTTGTTCGCGAGCCGTCGAACTCATGATTGCCCAGCGTCGCGTAGTCGAGCCGAGCCGCATTGAACGCATCAACCATCTGCGCGCCTCCATACCACTTTCCCAGAATGCTGGGCGATAGTACGTCGCCAGCCAGCACGAAGATCACGGGCGTACCCGTCGCCCGTTCAATCGAATCCCGAATCGCGGCGACACGCGCCAATCCCCCGCGACCGTCGCGCATGGTGTCGGTGACATACACGTCGTTCACCAGCAGCATGCGAATGACCGGTGACGGAGCACCCGGTACCGCGCCTGGTGACGCCACGGTGCGGCCTCGTCCGCAGGCGAGCGCGACAGACGTCGCCGCGAATACCAGCACCGTGCGCCACGTCATGCGCGCGGATCGCGGACGACGCCGGTGAACAGGATCGTGCCCGCGAATCGCTCGCGAATGAAGAACACGAACGGCCGGTCGACGCGGAACGTGGGTGGCAACGACGTCGGCACGACACCAACCACGGTGACGGCCGCCGCGCGGCTGCCCCGCTCATTGACCTCGAGCGTCACGCCGTGCTGTACGAACCCCAGCTTCGCGCCCGTGCCAAAGAAGCGCGGGAACTCGGCCTGATTGGTGAATGCGCGCGGCATGCCCAGCGTCTTGAGCGTCGATGAGAGTTCAACCGACCCGCGCACCGTGAATCGTGGCAGGTATACGTGCGCCCGCTCACCGACGTCGGTGAGTTCGCTCGTCAGCGTCGCCAGCGCTGCAGAATCCAGGGTCGACACGTACGCGTTCAACGTGCCGGCTGTTGGCGCGATGACGAGCATGGCATACGCGCTGTTCCCGTACGACAACTCGAGCGCCACGAACTTCGCGTTATCCGCCGCCCTGAAGCTTCCCTTTCGCGTCATCATCGGGACAGACACCGACGTACCCGACTCAAGCGAGAATGGCGCCTGCACCGTGTGCGCCGGATCGAAGGCGTCACGCCAGCGTCCGTCGAACAGGACCGCGTTCGCCAGCAGCATCAACAGATCGTCAGGCGGCGGCTGGTTGAGCACACGTGGCACCAAGCCATCGGTTTGCTGACTCCCCCACACATTGACGGCGTCGAACATGGCTTGCGGCGTCGCAGCGGTGCGGATCTCCGCTCCGAAAAACGTGCGCGCATCGCGCGCGAATGTCGAATCTGCCGTCAATCCCGCGCGGATCCAAATCCCATTGCCGATTTTCACTTTGACACTGGAATCGAGCGTCGGGAGCAACGCACTGAGGTCGCGGTAGGCGCTATTGATCTCCGTGCGATTACGGGTTCCCCAGCC
>JAYSVL010000237.1:0-5930 GCA_043718595.1 Gemmatimonadaceae bacterium | reverse complement strand
TGGGAGCATGGGCTTCTCCTTCTGTGAGAGGAATGAAGAAGTCCCAACAGTGGCGGCCCGTTTGCGGGTGCCGCCAGCCCTTTCATAAGTTCTAACGTGCGCGATGCGACGGAGGCGCACGCTTAGAAGCTGAAGCGACTCACCACACCGCTGCGGCACAGCACTCGCGAGCGTGCCACCGCCGACCGCACGCTACTTCGTCCGACTACGCGTTCCGATCGATGCACCCTTTCCAGTTGGGATTGGGTGTTTCGTCCGTTGTCACCGGGAAATTCACGTCGGTGCCGTAGGTGCCGCCCTTGAAGAACTGTCCCGTGGGGAACACGTCCGCTTGTGATCGACCATACTGCCGGATCAACCGTCGCATGTCACTCAGTCGCTGTCCGCGGCTGAATGCCCAGAAGGCCTTCTCACGAAAGTACAGATCGACGGCAGCTGCTTGTGTCGCTGGTGCTGGCAGTGCCGCCATCACGGGTACCTGAAAGATGCCAATGCGTTGTGACGTCGTGCGCAACGCATTCAAAATCGTCATCATGCCGGTGACATCTTGCGCCACCAACTTGGCTTCGGCTTCGACATTCACTGCGCCAGAAATTGGTGAGCAGCTCTTTATTAGCCCGAAGACGGTGGACACCTACAAGCAGCGCATTGGCGATAAAATGGGGTTTACCCATCGGTCTGCGTATGTCGCCTTTGCGCTAAAGCTGGGGTTGTTGCAGGCGGAGTGACGAGGGGACGCCACATCGCGCCCGCACGGCTACTTGCTCTTCACCAGAATCACGGCACCGCTGCCCGCCGTGGTGCCAAAGCGCTGCGCCGCGTCGGACGAATTGAGATAGCGAATTTCCGCGATCTCAATTGGGCGAAACCGGCTGAGGATGCTGAGCGTTTGCAAGGGCCCGCCGTCGATGGAGACGTGCACGCTGCCCGCGTCCGGTGAACGGACACTTTGTGCGCCACGCCGCACAAGAAATCGCGGCCGTAATCGACGCACCGCGTCGAGCGCATCACCAGTCAGTGCGGGATCGGACAGTTCCGCCGCCGTGATCACGTCGGAGCCGCGCGATGGCGCTGAGGCGATCACGGGCGTTCCAGATTGTGCGCATGCGCTCAACATCACGCCGACCCAGAGCACCGAACAGATTCGCTGTGTGAACACGTTACATCTCCCGTTGCCGTGCCTGCGTGAATGTCGCGACGTGTTGATGTCGTATCATGATGTGCTACGGTGTGACACCCTTGAGCCACTGGTCCAGCCATTGCCGTTCGTTGAGCATGCGATGCACCTGATTCCACGATCCGCCGATGGCGTGGGGTTGGTCAGCGTACTGAATCATTCGTGCCGGCACGCCGTTCTTTTTGAGGGCCACATACATCTGCTGCGCCTCCGAGTACGGCACGCGCTGGTCAATCTCTCCGTTAATGAACAACGTAGGCGCGGTAACGCGGTTGGCGTAGGTGAGTGGCGATTGTTTGATCATGATTTCGCGCGCTTTCGCATCCCACGGTGCACCGTAGAACTCTGTCTCCTTGGTGCGTGGAATATCGGCATTCCCATAGTCGCTCGTCCAGTTGACGATGCCCGCACCGGGGATAGCGGCGGCGAAGCGGTCAGGGTACTGCGTGATCAGCCAATTGCTCATGAAGCCACCGTACGAGTGGCCGATCGTGGCGACGCGACGGCGGTCGATGGGATAGCGATTGAGCACGTGATCGACACCAGCCATCACATCTTCGCCATCGCGCGTGCCCCACGCCCCCCACGTGCCCCAGAGAAACTTCTCGCCGTAGTTGGTCGAGCTCCGAAAGTTCACCTCAAGCACGAAGTAACCATTGGACGCCAGATACTGATTCTTGAAGTTGAAGTTGTACTCGATGGCGCTGTGTGGTCCACCATGATTGCTCACGACCAGCGCATACGGACCTCCACCTGCAACATAGCCATACGGCATCGTGAGCCAACCTTCGATCGGCGTGCCGTCTGCGCTCTTGTATTGCAAACGCTCCGCACGACTGAGCCCGATCTCGGCAACAATACTGTCGTGCACATGCGTGAGCTGACGTTCATGCGAGCCATCAATGTCCGCGCTCCAGATTTCTGACGGTGCATCAAACTGGCCCACAGTGTACGTCATGCGTGTGAAGTTGCGATCGATGCTGATGCCACTCAGTCGACGCTCGCCCGACGTCACCCGCTGGACCGTGCCACCATCCGTGGCCACGCGAAACAGATGCACGGTGCCGCCCACACCACCGGTGAAGTAGGCGTACTTGCTGTCCGGACTCCACTGCACGTTGGTGGGCAGGTAGTCCCAGTCGGCGGTGAGCATGCGCTCTGCACCGCCGTCTGAAGGAATGAGCACAAGATCGGTCGCACCACCATGATCCAGCTTGCGCGCGATGACGACGTCGGTGGTGAGCTGTCGCGTGCACAGCACCCACTTCCCGTCTGGTGAATAGCGCGCACCGTTGTAGTCGAAGTCGGTGTTCGCGGTGAGACGTCGCAGTGTTCCCGTTGTGCTCACGGTCCAAGCGTCGGTGCGACCGTAAACGCGCTCATTCCGATACGTCGAATCGGCGCTGAACAACAATGTCTGACCATCGCGCCGCCATTGCACACCGGTCGGTCGCAGCCCAAGCGACGTCAGCGCGTGCGCCGCACCGCCGGTGGGTGTGAGGTAAATCTCTTGTGCGGGGCTGACGTCGGGATCGCGCACGTTCGGTGTGGGAAACGGACCGCCGTCGCGATGAAAGTCCAACCAGTCGAACTGCACGCCCTTAAAGCGATCGTTGTGACGTTTCTCAAACTCCGAGGCAAACGTGCGCTGTTGTTTCGGCCGAACAACGTCGCGTACCTCGGCTGTCCACTGCATATTGGGACTGACGTATGACGCGTCGCCGCGACGCATGGTCGCTTCGCCGGAGAGCGTGTCGATACGATCCGGCTGCAGCGGATTGACGCGCAATGTGCGTGACGCCGCCGAATATCGCAGCATGCCGTCGTCGGTCCAGATGGGTGCGGTGGCATTGCTACCAGGCGCACTCACTCGTCGCGCATTCGCGCTCGCGTCGGCGGGCACGATCCACACTTCACTGGTACTGCCGTTGGTCTCCTCAACACGCGTCGTGACCGTAAACGCTACCCATCGGCCGTCGCCGGAGATCGCGGGCGCGCCAACGGTCTTGAGGCGGTAGAAATCTTCAATCGTCAGTGCGCGTGGTGTCTGGGCGCGCGCCGCTGTCGGCGCGAGACACGCGATGGTGATCGCGCTGTAACACGCGACGAGCCAATGCTGCGGACGAAATGTGAGGCGGCGGGATCGGTGCATGGGAGGCGGGGTGCGAGTGATCTCGGTGGCCCCCGAACTTCCCGCCAGAACCAGGCTAAGGCAAGCGACGCGCCAGTACCGTTTGCCGCCACGACCCAACGTTCTATGTGCCCTGTGCCAACAGCCGACGCGCGTCCTCCGCCAGACGATCGAGGTCAAGTGACAGCGTGCCGTTGTACACCCCGCGCAGGCGACCCTGTTGATCGAGCAACGTCAGCGTTTCCGTGTGTTCAAGGTCCGTCGTGCCGTACGAGCGGCCGTCTCTGAGATTGACGAAGTACGAGGACGCGGCCAGCCCTTCAATCGTGCGTCGTGGTCCGGTGAGCAGTCGCCACCGCATGTCGGTGATGGCATGCATCGCCGCGTATTCGGCGAGCACCGCCACACGGTCGCGCTCGGGCTGCACTGTGTGCGAGAGGACTTGCAGTCGTGCGTCGTTGGGCATCGTGCGCAGCCATTTCGCGAGATTGCTCTGCGTCCGCGGACAGACGCGGCCGCACGACGCGTAAAAGAAGTGGACAACGGTGATACGTCCCGGTATCACCCGCTCGGTGACCGCCTCGCCGCGTTGATCCACCAGCTGAAATGCGCCAACGCGATGCATGTCTGGAGCGTCCGCAACACGCGCCGCGACCCATTCGGGGGTGAGCTCTTTGTCCCGATAGTATGGCAGGCCGTCGTGCGCATCGGCGCAGCCACCAAAGTTGATCACGAGCAGACACGCCGCGCTCAGTGACGCGATCTTCCTGACGCTGATGATAACAGGTGTCACCACGCGCTTCGTCATCACGTGATTCACGGCGACACAGAGTCGGGCATGGAGGCATCGGTGCAGCCGGTCGTTCCCATCAGGCCATAACGCCGACCGTGATCCACCACATAGTTCGCCCGCAACAAACCGTACTCCGTCCACATGCGTTGTCGCCCTTCCTCCTGGCCGAGTACGTATTCGAATCGCGTGTAGGGCTGCCCATTGTCATACCATTCTTCCATCAGGCCCTCACCGCGTCCGTTGGCATAGTGGTACACGAAACGTCGCGCGCCGTTCGCATACCAGCCGCGATGCGTTCCTTCTTCGAGCCCGGCGCGATAGCGACGCGTTTCACGAGGCGCACCGGTGTCATACCATCCGTGTCCCGTCCCGTCGCGTTTGCCGTTT
Organism: Gemmatimonadaceae bacterium; assembly: GCA_043718595.1. GTDB lineage: Bacteria > Gemmatimonadota > Gemmatimonadetes > Gemmatimonadales > Gemmatimonadaceae > Gemmatimonas. The sequence continues at coordinate 1,442 of JAYSVL010000237.1, read as the reverse complement.
ACATAGGGCGTTTCGCGCTTGATGCCGCCGCCATCGAAACGCTCACGCACGACACCGCTGAAGAGCGCGCCGTTGTTGAACTGTACCCCGTTGACGACAGCAAGCGACGCGTCACTCGATTCAACCACGGTTGCGGCGCGCGACAGACTCGCCGGTCCATGCGTCGCACTAACGCCGATCAGCGCCACACCCAGACATACGACGGAGACTTTCATCGACCGACGGTGCCCGGTACGCCAGCGAAACCGCTGCCGTTGATGTACGGCGCGTCAGACGTGGTGTGGTAGTGATACACACCCGCGGGAAATTCTTTGGTGACGCCGGTGTGCCCATGTGCCGCGTCAAGGTCCGCGGTGGTAATCAGTTTGCCATTCTCCAGTGGTCCGTACACCGGATAACCGTCAAGCAACACGCCAATGAGCGCGTCCCGGGACGCTCGCGTGAGGTACGGTGGTTCCACGTGATAGTGATACTGGCCGGTCTGCTGCGGATGACCCGCATATTGATCGAATGAATCGATCTCGCCGGTGAGTGGTTGGTTGGGCCCGGCGTACTGATTGAAAATCGGCACGCCATTGGTGGACACACCGATCGGACCGAGGGGCGTCGCGCTGGGTGTGGTGAGCTTGGTTGGCGTAATAGGGATGCGAAACACCAGCGTTTGCTCGGTGATTCTGTTCGGATTGAGCGAGAACCGCGCATTGGTGCCATTGTAGGCTTCGTACTTGGCGTTACCGGTGCCGAAGTACGGACTCTTGTGATCGGGCAGTCCGTTAGTCCGAATGACAACGTCAGTGCCTTCGACAGCAATCGTGACGCCGTTGGTGAAATTGCTGTACATCGCGGGCGCGATTGCCACCGTTGGCGTCGTCGATGTCACCGACGTCGACCCGCAGCCGAACGCCAGCGGCAAAGCAAGCAATCCGACAGGATTGCGCCGAAATACGGATGCGCTGCTGGTGCGTCTATTGATGTGGCACGACATAAGTGCTCCAAATCATGTGGAGGTGTGAACGGGCGATCAGACGAAGCCTTTGGACGGCAGCGTGCGTGTCCGTTTCGCTTCCTGTTCTCGTATTAGACACTAAGAGGCCGCAGATCATTCCATGCGCCTTCGTGTCTCACCACAACTGCGAACAACAATTGAACCACAGGGGCCACAGGGAGTCACAGGGGTTTCGCGGCGCATGCGCCTTTGCGGCTCCAAGAAGTCTTATTGCGTGCAATGAAGGAGGCATCAACGCATCCCCTGTGTACCCTGAGTCCCCTGTGATTCAACTGCTGGTTGTGCCGTTCGCACCGACGCCTTGACTCGGCGCGGGCGCCGAGCGTACGCTCGGCGGTATCGTGATAGGGGGCGAAGTATTTTGGTGACGGACTTCTCGGCGACCCAGTGCATCTTCGCCTCATGCACAACGGACACACTCGCCTGAGGACATTCG
>JAYSVL010000236.1:0-5937 GCA_043718595.1 Gemmatimonadaceae bacterium | reverse complement strand
CCTTGCCGATGAAACAATCCAGATGACCGTAGTGCTTGATCACGATTCGGCGATACAACGACGGCTCGTTGCTGGCCCGCAACCAGTCGTACGTGAGGAGACTGCCCTCCGGGAGGAACATGGTGTTGTGCTCACCGTGCAGGAACGTCAGGGGGATCGCGAGCTTCGCCACGTTCGGCAGGTACACGTCAGCGCCCTGCTCGTCCACCAGATGCCCGACGTGCGTCGCGCGGGCCAGCTGCGCAAACGGCCGCATGTGCGCGACACCGAACAGATCGGGGAGCGCATCATGCGTGTCGCGATTGAGTTGCGCGTGGTCGTATACTTCGCCGTACATGAACAGAATCTTGCGACACACAGCTGAGTGACAACGTTCTTTGGTTGGGAAGACGCGCATCACCTGGTCGAGCGCCTTATCGTACCACCGGGGATGATCCGGCGTTGTCGACAACGTGTCAAAGCCGAGCGCGTTGAGCATTGAAGGCAGTCGCAATCCGGCCTTGATCTCGGTAAGCGTCGGCGCGCGCGGATGTGCCGTGAGCGCCGACAAGACGGCTGACCGGACACCGGTCAGTCCCGCCAGCTGGGCCATCAGGAACGACATCGATCCGACGCAGTGCGCCACCACCTGCACGTCGTCAGCTGTTGTTACGCGCTGCACTTCGGCGATCGCGGCCGGCCAATCGTACTTTGCGATGTCGTCGATGCTGTACGGTGTGGAGGACGACTCGAGATCTGGGCTTGCCCGATACTCAAAGAGCCACACATCGTATCCGGCCGCGGCCAGATGCTCAGTAAGGTTCTGGTCAATCGTGTCCAACAAATAGCCACTCACCCCCATGCCGAAGCCTGGCGCCACCACCACGGGACCCTTGGTGCCGCCCTGATAGCGCGTCAAACGCAATGTGATACCATCGTGCGTAACGATGGGATGAATTTCCGGCGCGGGGAGGGCGAGTGGTCGCCGCTTGCGCGGAGCCGGTGCGTCGCGGAATGGTGTCGTTTGACCAAACACGCTGCCGTACGCCTCGTACAACACGCCAGCAAACACTCGGCCGAATCCATAGAGCACCGACAATCGTTCCGCCGAGTCTTTGGCACCGGTCACGCGCATCGTAGTCAGCTGCCGCTGAAAATCGGCAACTTTAATATTCAGGATCCCGCGTCCGACCACGGCGCCGGAGTCGCTGATGCCTTCGCGAATGGTGATGAACAGCGTCGACGTATCCGGCCACGCGTGCAGCACACTGCCAGGGCGCACGCGCTTGTGTCCATCGAAGTGCCATGCGCGACCGTCTGGTGCATGCATGCTCATGCGATAGCGCATGCGCCGTTCAGTGGGCGAATCGGGATCGTCGGTGATGAGATTGAACACGCCGTTGGCCACCGTCAACGGTTCGGCGCAGAGATCGGGGGCGGTCACGGTCCCGAACATCGACCCCACATGCGGTGGCTGCTCGATGAGCGCGTGCGCATCATCGCCGCGCACCGTGAGTGTGAAGGCGAACGCGGAGTTCGCCGCTTGCCCCGCAGCCGCAGCGCGTGCGAAATCCTCGTCGTCTCCGCGCGACCAGAACCCGCGCATCGTCTCCGTGAATTCAATCGATGGTGTTGCCTCAAGGCGCGGCGTGGCCGGCCGAGACGGTAGCGCATAGTCGATCGTCCATCCCCGTTCCGCCGTCAGGATTGCCATGCTCCGCTCGGCGACGGCAGAAATGCTCAGCAGCGGATTGACGCCCAGCGAGCGTGGCAGCGTCGACCCGTCCACCACATACAGGTCCGGCCACACCGCGTCGCCGACTTCGCCGCAGAATACCTGCCCCTTGTGATTGACGACGCCGTCTTCGGCGCGGTCGGCCATTGGGCATCCACCAAGCGGATGTACGGTGATGAGCCGATCACCGAGCATCGAGGTCCAGAGTGGATTGCGCACGTACACAGCGCCGATGGCCGCCGACGCCGCGCGCAGTTGATCGTCCATGCGCTCGAAATGCGGCTGCTTGCCCACGCCCGGCCAATGCACGCGCAGCCGATCATCGTCCAACGCCAACTGTCCACCCGAGTCGTCGTGCGACATGACCAGAAATGTCTGCGTGCGCGCCGTCGCGCCCGTGTGCGCTCCCGTCACGAGGCTCTGCATCGCACGGAACGCCTGTGCGGCCGACCGCGAATGCGCAGTGTTGTCGCCAATGAACGGCGTGGCCGCGACATACATCCCGGGATTGAGCGCGCCGATCGGTCCGGGCACGTCGCCTTCCTCGATGATGAATCCGTCGTTCACATCCGCCGTTGCGCGCCCATCGATCACGCCGGTTATGCAGGGACCGACTTCTTTGCCGGGTTCCACGGCGCGAGAGCCCATGCCGACACCGTTGATTACCTGATCGGCGTTGTAGGCAAAGCCAATGACATCGCCGTTGCCGGAGAAGCGCGCACCAAGGCGCGACGACATCGCCACACCGGCGGCCCGCGAGCGCAACAGAATCTGGCTTGAGCCAAGCGCACCGGCACCAAGCACGACGATATCCGCCGTCACCGTCATTGCGGGCGCATCGAATTTCTCACGACCCACACCAATGGCGCTCACATGCACGATCCATCCGCCGCGCTCAGCGCGCTCCACACGCCGCACGTCTACGCACGTAAACAACTCCGCCCCGAAATTGACCGCATCGGGCAGGTAGTTCATGAGCGTCGTGTTCTTCGCCTGGTGATTGCAACCGCTCACGCAGTCGCCGCACAGCGTGCAAGCGCGTTGCTCGACGCCAACGTGATTCACGCCATCGACGAAGTTGACATTGATCGACACCTTATGCACCGGCAGACCGAGTCGTTCGCCGGAACGCTCAAGCGCTTTGTACTTCTTCAACGCGGGCAGGTGGTCCGGATATGGCGTGGGACGCAACATCGTTTCGGCCCGCTCGTACGCCGCCGCCAGCCCGGCACCGTCGGCGCGCAGCGCGGCCGGCCAGACGGGATCGTCAAACACGCGTGGATCAGCGCGCAGTGACACGTTGGCGTTGATCAGCGACGTCCCGCCCAGGCCGCAGCCGGTCAGCACGACAATGTCATCGTCCACGTGAAAGTCGAACATCGCTGTTGGCGAACCGATATCGTGCGTGGCGGTATGCGCCTGCAGTTCGGCATTGGCCTCGAGCGTGGTGTCCGGAAACTCGCCAGGCTGTCGTTCAGGGCCGCGCTCCAGCAGGCACACGCGTCGTCCGGCGCGCGCCAGTCGCGAGGCTGCAATGCCACCGCCGTAACCGGAACCCACGACGATGACGTCGTAGTGAGGGGAAAGGCGTCCAAGCGGTAGGGACAGTCGTCGCATCGGCACGTCCATGAGAGGATTCTCGCGAATGTACGCGCGCCGCAAGCAGGAGCAAGACCGCTCCTTGTGGTTTGGCCTGTCTCGTGACACATATGGGCAACCAAACACAGGCGAAATGCACACTTCCGTGACACTACTCTCTACGCGAAGACGATTGCCGTTTTGTTGGTTGTTGGGCGCGGCGGTTCTTGTTGCGTGCGCGACAGATCGCACGCCGACAGCGAACCGCGCCGCGCTCGCGATCACCGACTCGCTGCAAGGTCTCAGTGGTGCACAGCGAGACTCGCTGCATCACCTCGGTGAGGGCGACGAGTTTCTGCAGGTCTCCTGGCTCAAAGCGCTCACCAGCGTCGCCACGAAACGTCCCTTCCTCGAGAACATCGAACGCTTCGGTATGATTGCGGATCCGGCCGATCGACATGGACTGCCGATTGGCTTGTCAGCGCTCAAGCCGACGGATGTGGGCCGGTTCGGTGAGATGGTGGGGTTCTCCTGCGCTGCCTGTCACACCGGGCAGCTCACGTATCAGGGCAAGCACTTCATCATCGAAGGCGGTGCCGCGCTGGTGGACGCCGAAGGATTCGAGCGTGAGCTGCTGGCATCGATGGAGGCGCTGCGTATGTCGCCGTCGGAATGGAGCTCCTTCATTGATAGGGTGCGCGCGCAAACCGCACCGGGCGATGGCCTCGGCTTCGTCACGCTCCCTGACCTTACGTCGTTGCTTGATGCGGCGTATCAGCGCTTCAAATCGTTCCGCGACATCGAGGCGTTGTTGCAACGCACGGATCGCACCACCGCAGGCTATGGTCGTATCGATGCATTCGGCACGGCGCGCAACCTGCTCTATCCGTCGTCACCGATTCCGATGAACGCGCCCGTGCGATTCCCAGTCACCTTCGACGCGTATCGACACACGTGGTTGCACTGGGACGCGAATACGAACTCGGTGATGGAACGGAATATCGGTCAGGCGATCGCGGCCGGCGCTGTCGTCGATTTCACAACAAAGCGATCGACACTGCTTCCCTTGAATCTGCTCGCGCTCGAATCGCTCACGATGCGAGTGCAGCCGCCGCGATGGCCAACCGAGCTCTTCGGCGCCATCGACACGCTGCTGGCAGCAGAGGGGAGAGTCCTCTACGCCCGCGAATGCGAGCAATGCCATGCGCTACGCGGCCAACCCGAGCGCGACACCTTGATCGGGTACAAAAACGTCGGAACAGATCCGCAACGCGCCACGAGTTCCGGGGTGCCACTCAACGGTGGCCAGTACGCAGTCATCGCGGGCGCACTGTTACGCGAAGTGAAAGACTCCGCGTTTCGCCAGCATGGCATCTCAGCCCAACAGCAACGACAGCTCGAGGGCAGTCGCGCCGACTCGAAGTGGCGCGTAACGCAGGCCTATGCAGCGCGCCCGCTCACCGCCATCTGGTCGCATCCGCCGTACCTGCACAACGGATCGGTGCCGACCATCCGCGACTTGCTGCTACCGCCGTCACAACGCCCGGAGACATTCACGCTTGGTCACACGGAATTCGATCCGCGCACCCTTGGACTCGCGCGTGACGCGACGCTCACGGCGCCGCCATTTCTCTTTGATACGCGCACAACCGGCAATCACAACACCGGTCACCTATACGGTACAACCCTGACCGAAGCACAGCGTGTGCGCCTGCTCGAGTACCTGAAGACGTTCTAGTCCTGCGACGGTGGAGTCATCACGAGTAAAATCATCCCGAGTGGAATCATCCGCATGAGCGACGCAGTTCGCCATACGTACGTCATCTCCGACCTGCACCTCGGCGGCGCCTATCCCGAGCCCCGCGCGGGCGCCGGCGCGTTCGACCGCGGCTTCCGCATTTGCACGAATGCCGAGGCGCTCATCCGCTTTGTCGACGCGCTGACGGCCAAGCCGGTCGGCGCACCGTCGATCGAATTGGTCGTCAACGGCGATCTGGTAGACTTCCTCGCCGAAAAGGACGATAGCGGCGGGACGTGGAGCGCGTTCACGTTTGACCAAGCGTCTGCGCGCAAGAAGTTCGAAGACATCGTGGCCCGTGATCGCGTCTTCTTCGATGCGCTTGGCCGGTTCCTCGCCAAGGGCCATCGCCTTGTCATTCTGCTCGGCAATCACGATATCGAACTTGCCTTGCCCGCGTTGCGACCCGCATTGGCGAAGGCGGTCGGCGCGAGACCAGGCACGGATTTCGAATTCGTTCCAGGCGCCGAAGCGTACATGGTGGGCGACGCACTCATCGAACACGGCAATCGCTACGATGCATTCAACATCGTCGATCACGAGCGACTCGCACGCCTTTGTGCGATGGTGTCGCGTTCGCAACACGGCGCCGCCGACTCCTTCGATCCACCACCGGGCAGTCGCATGGTGGCGGAGGTGATCAACCCAATCAAAGAGCAGTACAAGTTCGTCGATCTGCTCAAACCGGAAACCGGCGCTGTTGTGCCGTTGCTGCTGTTGCTGGAACCGGGCTATCGCAAGATACTCGGCAAGGTGGCGTTGATTGCGTCGCGTGCACGGAGCGCGGTGCGCATTGCCGCCGGCAAACAACCGGAGTCGAGTGGTAGCGGGAGCGACATCGCGGCCG
>JAYSVL010000235.1:0-2073 GCA_043718595.1 Gemmatimonadaceae bacterium | reverse complement strand
CAGCGCCACCGCGCCCGCCGTGCCGTCTTGCACGCGCTGCTCAATAAACACGCTCGGCACGTGGTAATTCTGGGTGACAAACGATTCGACTTTGTCTTTGAGGTGGCCGGTGATGTACACGACCTGCTCGACGTTGCCGAGCTTGAGCACATCGTCCATCACGTAGCTCATCACCGGTCGACCAGCAACCCTGAGCATCGGCTTTGGGACCACATGAGTATGAGGACGCAAGCGCGTCCCCTTTCCTGCGAGCGGAATAATGACCTTCATCGCGTGCGGAGGGCGGGAGGGAATCAGAAAATGCGCGACACAGCAAACACAAGTATCGCCCCACTCCCCATACTCGGCAACAGACTACGCCGCGCTGGTGCCCTCGCGACCGTAGCGATCTTTCAATCGCACGACGTCATCAAGTTCTGGCGTCGACGCTTCCAATACATCACAGTCCGTCACGGCTTCCATGTAGTGAATGGTGCCGGGCGTGATGCGGAATGACTGCCCTGCGGTCAGGCGCTGATCACGCAACTCGTCATCACCCGGCAGCTGCACCCAATACTTCATCTCGCCAGTGAGCAGGTAGACGGTTTCGTCCTTGCGCTCATGGTACTGCACGGAGAGGGCCTGCCCCGCCGTAATGTGAAGAATCTTGCCGACGTATCGGTCCGTGTGGGCCCAGATCGTTTCGTGACCCCACGGTTTGGACACATGTCGAACATCCACTCGTCCACTCATCCGGCAAACTCCACGCTTGGGTTATCCTCACGCACGCGATGCGCGTGGTCTGGGAAAGACCGTTGAGCGGTCGCTTGCGTCACGATTCGCCGTGCGCGGCGCTAGACCACCGGCCGCGTCATCATCCGGCGGCGCAGCAAGCCAAGGCGTCGACGCAGCGATCCATCCATCACTGTGTCGCCCATTCGCACAATCACACCGCCGAGGATGTCGGCATCGACCGAGACGTGTGGCACCACGGTGCGGCCAACGACCTCTGAGAGTCTGCCGGCCAACTGCGTACGGTCCTCGTCGGTCAGCTCGCGCGCTACCGTCACCCTGGCCTGCACAATGCCGTTCGATGCATCGAGCAACGTGGCATAGGCGTCCGCGATGTCCGGAATCAGCATCTGACGCCGGTTGCGGACGAGTGCCTGCATGAAGCGAAGAAACAAGGCCGGCACACGGTCACTTAGCGCCTTCGAGAGCAACTCCGCCTTGGCGCTCGACGCGATGCGCGGCGATTGCAGGAACAGTCGCAATGTGGCATCAGAGGCGATCGCGTCAGACACCTGTCGCAACAAGAGTCCCCATCCAGCCGTGTCGTCCGCTTTTGTGGCGAGTGACAACAAGGCGTCCGCGTAGTTGTTCGCGACGCCCGCGTTACGCGAGGCACTCACGAACGCGCACCGCCGAGCGATGCCAGAAACTTCTCGACGATCTGGCGATTCCCGGTCGTGTCCATGTTCTGCTCAATCACGCGTGACGCGCCAGCAATGGCCAAATCGATCGACTCGCGTCGCAACTGCGCGATGGCCGAGAGCTTTTCGCCTTCAATCACGCGCCGCGCCTGCTCGATCATCTCCGTCTGCTGCGCCTTGGTTTCGGCGATCAACTCGGCGCGCATTTTTTCGGCCGTCGAGCGGCTGTCGGCAATGATCTTCTGCGCATCGGTACGGGCGACTTCAAGTTGTGCGCGCTGATTGTTCAGGAGCTCAGCTGCCTCGGCTCGATCTTTTTTCGCCCCTTCGATGGCCTCTTCGAGCGCTTTTTCGCGCGCTTCCACCGCGGCGAAGAGTGGCTTAAAGGCGTACTTGGACAGCACAAACATGAGGACGAGAAAGATGATCAACGTCCAGAACATCAAACCGGCGTGCGGTTCCAGCAGGTTGACCGGTCCACCTTGCGGCTCAGAGGCAAGCGCCGGTGTGGAGATCAACGTGATGGTCGCCACGAGTGCGCTGGTACGAAGCAGCGTGAGGCGGAACGCGGCAGAAAAACGTGCAAACATGGTAGAGATGCGCTGGAGAAAGAGCGGCGGAGCGCCCGGGTGAACGCCCCGCCTGCCCGACAAATCAGAAC
>JAYSVL010000234.1:0-5958 GCA_043718595.1 Gemmatimonadaceae bacterium | reverse complement strand
CGGCGCGCATTGCTTCATGCGGACTGATGGTCATGCCACTGTCAATCGCCGTTCGCAGTGCAGCGCGCCCCTCGTCGACATCTGTTGGTGCACGCGTGGCGAGCGCACTTCGCGTACGAAGCACCTCGCCCAGTCGGCGAAATGTCAGCGAACGCGCCGGTGGTGGTGCGAGCGACGATGCCTCGCGGTAGACAACAACTGCTTCATTCAGCCACGCCACGTCACCACGTCGCTCGTACGCGAGCGTGAGCGAGAGACCAAACTGCATCAGCAGGTTGTCGCGATCCACGTGGCCTGGCGACAGCCCCGCCAGCGCTTCGCGATAGAGGTCAAGCGCGCGTCGCAGATCGCCGAGTTTATCCTGATGCTGGTAGCGCGTGAGGAGACCACTGGCCACATCACTCAGCACCGCCGAACGCTCTGGCGCGTCGTGTGGCGTACGTTCGAGCGCTTCCTCGTAGAGCCGGATGGCCGCGTACAGGTCCTGCACATCATTAGAGACGCCGTACCGCGACATCGTCACATGACCAAGCGATTGCAGTCGATAGACGTACTGCTCAGACTCAGGATCTGACCGCTGCGTCGCGTTACGCTGGAGGTCGACGGCGCGCTCCAGATCATCAAGCGCACCCGTCGCGTGGTACCGCATGTGAAATGCGCTCGCGGCGTGGCCGAGGTACGTCACTGCTTCGCCGCGCTGTTCATCGGGCAGTCGTTGCAATGCCGAGTTCCACAGCGTGAGTGCTTGCGCAATGTCCTGCACGTCGCCGCCAAACTGAAAGCGCGTGATCAGGGCGTTGGCGAGATTGTTCAGGCGCGTGTGTGCCAGCGGGTCGCTGGCTTCGGTGGTCTGCACCGCGCGTTCGTGCATTGCAATTGATTCGTGCAGGTCGTCTACATTTCCGGCGCGACGAAACCGTGTGCGCAACGCGGAGCCAAGATTACTCATCGCCATCTGCGAGTCACGGATTACGAGGAGCGGATCACGCTCGATCACGCTGCGCCACGCTACCATCGCGCGGTCGAGGTGCTCGCTATCGCCACTCAACCGGAACAGTTGTTGCTGCATATTGCCGAGTGAATTCTCGGCTTTCACAACCTCTGCGAGGTCGCACAACACCGAGAGGCCGACCACCTGCTGCTGGTGCTCGATGCCCGTCGCCAGCGATGTGCGCCGTTCGGCGGTGTCTCGTTGTGTGTCGTCGGCCACCATGCGGTACGCCGTCACTAGCTGCTCGTGCACAGCCCGCCGAGTGGCAGTGCTCGCGTCTTGCATGTGCGGGCTGGCGGCGATTGTCTCGGCGAGTTGCTGGAACCGATCGAGTGTGTCCGTGTCATTCTGGTTGTCGAGCGCGGCGGCAAGCTCGCGCAACTGGCTGAACTGCGTTGCCAGTGCGACCGGTTCCCCTGCAAGGTGTGCATCAGTGATTGCCTCAGCGCCGTGTTCGCGCAATCGCCGCAACAATTCACGATCCGCCAGCAGGTCACGCGTTTCGGTACCGCCATGCGTCGCGTACGCGAGATACTCGTCAAGCAACGACTCAGCGACTGGCGACATCAAAACGGGGTTGCGTTGCACGGTGTCGATCACTGCAGGCCAGTCGCTGGCGCCGCTGAGCGCACGAACCGCTTGCATCAATGCGTCGGGCACGTCCGCACGCACGAGACGTTCTTGCGCCAACAAATCCGCCAGCTGACTCCGCACCACCAGCCACATGCGCCAAGTCCATTCGTCACGCCATTCCGCACCGAACGTTTCGCGCACGATCTCAGTGAGCGCGGCAAGGTGGGCGCGGTCTTCCGTATCGTTCGTAGTTTGTGCAGCGACAAATACCAGCGGCAGCGCCTGTTCGGCGATGCGGAGCAGTTGCGGTGCATCCGGTGTGACGGATGCCGCACACGTCGCACAGACCACACGTGACATATCACCAGCGCCGACAAACGCTCGCGCCGCTTCCCGCGTGTCGAACGCCACATACAAGGTGAGCTGCGGCGCTATATCCGCGCCGCAACTCGGACAGGCGATCTGGATCGCCAGCGGCACTACGCTGGTCGCTGTGCCACCACGAACACGTCGCTTGCCGGCTGCGCGTGTGGCCCGCTCACGCGCACTTCGTAGCCGCCTTCCTTCATAGGCGCGTGAGTGCCAGTGTACCAACCATCACCAGTCTGGACGAGCGTAACACTGTCGGACGTGTCCGCATCTGTTCCGGTGATTGTCGCGGTCAATGTATCGGTCTTGCCGCCAAATAGTCGGGCGCGAATGGTCACCGGTTCGTCGTCGAACACCACGTCTTCCACTTCCAGCCCGATCGTTTTATCACCTTCGCCGCGGAAGCCACCGAGATCAATGGTGAGCCCGGTGATCAATCCGGCCAACTGCACCAGTACGGCGTCCGCGTTTTGCAGTGACCCGTGTTGTGTCGCCGCGAACATCTCATTGCTCGCCGCGGAGTACTCGAGTGGTGTTGCTGATACGCGCGGCACCGTGCCATCACCAAACAGATCCTTTCCACCGAGTGACTTGAGCAGCTCGACTTTCCCACCACGCAACACGGCCGATTGATTCGTCTCCTGTTGCGTGCCGACAATCGGATGCACGCGATACCGAGTGGCCATGTAATCGGCCTTGTTGAGATGTACGTCCACAGCGTCACGAATCTCATGATGAAACTTGAGCGCGTCGGCAGCGCGCGCGGCGTCAATGCCAGGAATGCCGCTGATCTCGCCCACACGCGCCAAGGCCCCACTGCCGTCGTCATAACACTTGTACACCGGCAACAATTGATACATACCGGTGAGCGAGCGCGCCATTTCGGTGAGATCAAACAGCCCCATCGGGCCCTTCTTCACACCGTTCGACAATCCGTCGACGGCATTGAGCGAGCCGCGATACGGTGTGCCAAACGTGATCAGAGCACGCGTATCCTTCCACCCATCGAGCACTTCAATGAAATAGCGCGATACCAGCCCACCCATCGAATGCGCGACGAGAATGAGCTTGGCCTTGGGGCTCGCACTCGCGCGATACTTCGCGAGCCACTCGTGTGTCTTACGTGCGAGCTGCTTGGCCGAGACACGATTGTCGCGCCGCCAGTCGTAGGGAAACTGGAAGAAATTCACGCCTTCGTTCACGTCAAACGTTTTCTTGATGTGGTCGGCGACCTTGGTGTAACCGTCGATCTTCCACACGCCGGGCAGCAGATGAATGTCCTGCGCCAGTTTGTCGGGTCTAATCCCGTCCGCCAGCACGTCGGGATCTGGCGAATTGTCGTGGAGCGTAAGGTCTTTGCGTATCGACCCGCCGAGCGAGAAGAGGGCGCTGCCCATCAATCCCGCGCTGACGCCCCACACCACTTTGTCATCGCGCTTGAGCACACTGCCCATGATGCCCGGCAGCAGCACGATGATATCGGACATTGGTTCGCGGGGCATCTCGTCTCCAGTGTATGTGGTGGGAATGGATTGGTTAGTCGCTGCGCGCTGACGGTTGGCCGTATACGGTGTACGCGAGCCAACTCGCGTCGCCAAGTTTCTTCGCCGCCGCACGCGCATGGTCTGCAGCATCGGCAAGCGTGTTGTGGTCGAGCAGGCTTTCATAGAAGGCTCGAGAGAACGCGGCGGCTGGCTTCTCACGCACCGACCACGACGTCCCGACAAACACCGACGCGCCAAGTTCAAGAAACTTTTTCGGCCATCCGCCCATATTCGTCAGGCTCGGCGCTTGTCTCCCGGTCTCGCAGGCGTTGAGAAAGACCACCGGATGGCGTTCGCTCAAGTCGTAGCGTTGCGACAACGTCGCGGGCTCCAGTCCCACGGTCTCAATCTCACCGTTGGGCTTCTTGCGATCGCCAAGAATCAGTGTCGCTTCGTCAATCTTGTCTGGTGAGGCGAGACCGTGACCGGAGAAATGCAACACATCGAAGTCGGCAGCACCCATGGCGGCAAGCACGTCCGCCGCATTGGGTGCAATCGCCTGCGCCTGGACGCCACGCGCGGGCAGTGTGTTCGTAAACAAGGGAACTTCGCTTTGTGTCGCGGCCAGGGACCCTTCGGGAAACTCGGACACCACGTACCGCCAGTCTTTGAGTGCGAGCGTGCTCGTCGCTTGCTTGCCGCGCAACGCACGCAACAGTTTGCGCTCGGCGAGATGGCGACCGTCGATGGACTTGGCACCGCGCGCATCGGGATTGCGCAACACGAGCAACTCCCACGGCACATACGCTTCCTTTGACGTGATGCTGATCTGCGCCAGATCATCGCGATACTGCCAGAGCAAGCGCGACAACTCGTTGTCAAAGAGTTGCGTCCCCATGTCGAGGCCGATGCCTTCAACTTCGGTCTTGAATGTTTTGAGATCGTCGTAGTTGACGAGCGCGCGATCAACAATGCGTTTGTAGATCGACTGGATATAGGCGAGGGGCGTGGAACCAGCACCGCTGCCGCGATCGAGAAACGGCGCCGACGAATAGTCCGCGTAGCGCAGATCTTTCGCGTCCCAGGTGAGGAGATAGCGATACGAAAGTTGGTCGCCGTTCCTCTGCTCTTCGATGAAGAGCGACAGGACGTCGCGCGCGTCGTGCGCGGGTGGCGCCCCGTCGGCCGTCGCGCTGACACGCACAGCAGGATCAGTCGCACGCGAAACGACATTGAGCGACAGGCGCAGCACAGCGAGCGGTGTGCTGCCCTGCATGAATTGCACGGTGATGTCCGTGGCGCCTGCGCTGACCCCGCGAATCGCAAACTGCGCGGTGGTCGGTGCACCAAGGCTCGGCGCGTCAAGCAACTTGAGAAACGGATCGACTAGTGCAATCGCGTTGCCGTGCACGGTAATAATGACCGCGATCTTTTCGACACGATTGATCGTCGCGGTTGTGCTGGTTGGCAGTGGCGCTGCAGTTGGTGCCTCGATTTCAATCCGCACGTCCACGCCCGCGTCAGCACCAACGAGCACTTCTTTCGGTGCGTCGACCGAGAGAATCGCTTTCACATCGAGTGACTTCTCGGATGGCGGTTCCGCACCCGCCGATGTCGGCCCCACTGAAGGCGACGGCGATGATGGCGTGGTTGTTGGCGGCGGTGCCGATGGAGGGCCGGAACGTGTGCGTCCACCACCGCCGCGCGTTGTCCCGCTTGTGGTGCTACCGCCCTTCGCGTCGCTACCACCTTTCGTGGTGCTACCGCTCTTCGTGCCGCCGCGAAATCCGCCGAGGATGTCGTCTAGCCCACCGGATGCGTGCGCGCCTCCACCAACTGCGCCGATCAACCCACCGAGTATGCCATCCAACGCGCCGTTCGCTTTCACTCCGTCAACGAGTCCGCCGAGAATGCCATCGAGTACGCCACCTCGCTTCTTGGATGGCGCTGTGGGTGTTGTTTGCGGCGCGGCAGGTGGCTTGGCCCGTTGTCCCTTGCTCGTGCTGCCCGAACTCGCGGCTGTTGTTTCTCTCGGCGCTTGTGCACCGCGCGTAGTAGCGCCAGGTGGTTTGCCGCGCGGTGATGTGGTGTCTGTCGGACGCGCGGGTTGTTCGCCGGTGGTCGTGATGCTCGCCAGCAACATCGCGGAGAGCGCGTCGATCACCGCCGTACGAAACGCCGTGCACTGACGTGTTGAGAGACCGGCGCCCGCGACGGCCATCGTCGGCACTTTCGTGCGCAATGACTTGAGTCGCGAATCGATTCCGCGCAGCCGGTCGGAGGGCTGCGTCATCAATTCCAGTACGGCGGCGATATCGGTGATCGCGTCCGCGACAAAACGTTCCGTGTCTGTCACAGCGGCGCGACCGAGTGCGTTGGGCTGAGGCTGCGCATTGGCCCACGCGACACTCCACTGCGCGTAAAACGTGCGCAACGTGCGCTGAAGGGCGTCGTACGCAGTCACGGTGCTTCGCCTGCTTCTCGCGACACACGCGCGGTGTTGGGCGGTTGCGGCGACGCGGGCGGCGGCGGTGCTCCCCG
>JAYSVL010000233.1:0-2080 GCA_043718595.1 Gemmatimonadaceae bacterium | reverse complement strand
AGTTTGTCTGGCAAGCAACGCGTGCCACGATTCCGGGCAAAGGTGTTGTGCCCATCCACATGCTGTTTCTGCCGGGAAACGCGTCGTTGTATACGCGCGCCGGAGAAATCTCGCGACACGCGCTTGAGTTCTACTCCACGCTGTGGTTCCCGTACCAGTTCCCGCAGCTCACGTTGCAGGACGGTCCCAGTTCGGGCATGGAATACCCGATGGTGATCAACTCCAACCAGGGCGCGGCCGACCACGAGACAGGACATCAGTGGTGGCCGATGGTGGTGAGCAACAATGAAACGATGTACGGCTGGATGGACGAAGGCTTCGATCAATACATGAACGTGTTGTCGGGCGCCGACGCCGCAAAACGCGCTCCGGTGCTCGATGGTCGCGGTCAGAGTTATGGCACGACGAGCGGCAACGAAGCGGAGCCACCAATGATGTGGAACGCCAACTACGCGGGTCCTGGATTTTACGGTTTCCAGACGTATAGCAAGACGCCGCTGATGTTGTCCGCACTCGGCGGCATTGTTGGTGACAGCGCGGTCTGGCGCGCGCACAAGGAATGGGCGACAGCATGGATGTTCAAACATCCGTCGCCGTGGGACTACATGTTTTTCATGAACAAGTCGCTGGGCCGCGATTTGGGGTGGTTCTGGTACTACTGGCTGTTCACCACGGAGAGCGTGGACGGTCGCATCGACACCGTATCGACGGCGGGCATGCGAACGACGGTAACTTTGAAGCAGGACGGACAGATGCCGTCGCCGGTTGTGCTGGCGGTCAAGTTTGTGAACTCCGGGCCGCCAATTCGGCTGATGAAGAACGCGGTGATGACGGACAGCGTAACGGCGGTGGTCACGTATCCGGTGGACGTGTGGTTCACCGGGGCGCGTACATTCACCGCGAACCTTGTGTTTGGTGGACGCAAGGTTGAGTCGATCACGCTCGATCCGCAGAAGCGGTTTCCGGATCGGGATGCGAGCGACAACGTGTGGCCGAGGGCCGCCAAACCGTAAACTGCTGGCCGCGAATTACGAGAAAACCCGCGAATTTGGAGTGCGCAATTCGCGGGTTATTCGCGCAGATGTGGCGGTTGTTGTCTTTTATAGGGGGTGCCAGTTGTAGCGCATCACGGTAACGATTCGCTGAGTTGCGTCCATGGACTGGCCGCCGACGATACCGGTGACCCCCGAGGTGATGGTGGTGGTCTGCTCTAACGGTCTCGCGGTGAGCGCGTCGAACACGCTGACCGATACGTTTGTCGTTGGTAGCTGCTGCATCACCGGTAGTTCGCTTACGTCGACCCCGAGTGCCTGCATACGTTTGCGCAACATCTCCTGAACATCAAAGACAGGCGCGACGGTTTCGGTCACGAACCGCCAGCAAGAGGCGGCTCCGGAGTTGCGAGGACACGGTGTAGTGCCACTGTAGCGCGTCGTCTCCAATGTAGGCCCGAGTGTTGGTGCGCTCGCCGAGGTTGGTGCGCCAATCGCGTCGACAAGACTATCGCCTGTGTGCCCAGCTGCGACCAAACAGTCGCCCGCCAAGCGCGAGCCACTGCTGTCCCTTGTTTGCATTGGAAGCAGCTGCCGCGCGGGTTGCAATCATGCGTTCGGCAAGTTCCGGCGACGTCTTCCGCATGAGCTCAATCATTGGCGCCATAGCCGAATCCATCTGCCTCGCCGACTGCCCATCGTCGTCCATGCGGATGAACTGGCCCGTCGGACCCACAATCATCCGTGTGATCACGCGATTCATCGCGTCCATACTCGGAGCCATTCCGGCCAACGCCGAAGCGGGGGGGCCGCCGGTGCTCGGCCCCTGCATTACCAAGAGGCCGTCGGGGTGCGCCCGTACTTCCAATCGCGACGTCATCGCGTAGCCGGTGGAGTCGTTCTTTAATGCACTCCTGCTCAGCGTGTACGCAAATCCTTCGATGTCGGCGACGGTATTTGTCGGCCAGGCAAGGCGTGGGGTGATCACTTGTCCCCGTAACGGGAGCGCTGGCAGTGTGGACAGAAGTGTCACGGCGAGTGCGCAACGCACAGCCGCCGGTGATGCCCATCGCGCAGACCTCAGTTTC
>JAYSVL010000232.1:0-5962 GCA_043718595.1 Gemmatimonadaceae bacterium | reverse complement strand
CGGCGCTCATCGCGAGTCACCGTCGCGCAGGATGTCTCGCGTGGCGCGCGCCAACAACGCATTCGTGGCAATCCCACTGCCGCCAAACGCCGTCTGTTCGCCGGCCCACGACGTAAACACACCGCCCGCCTCAGCGATGATTGGCTGAATCGCGGCCACATCCCACGCGTTGACGATGTCGTCCACCATAATCTCGGCGCGCCCGGTGGCGACCAGGAGATAGCCGTAGCAATCACCCCACGTACGCGCGATGCTCACCTGAGACGCAAGATCGCGCCACTGCGCGCCACGCGACGGACGTTCGTGAAACCGGTCATCGGTGATGAGTGCCGTGGCCTGCGACAACGCGGACACGCCGGACACGTAGGCGCGCGCGCCGTTCCACCAACACCCCTCACCCGGCGCTGCGACAACGATTTCGTCGAGCGCTGGAAAACACGCCGCGCCAGCAAGCACCGTATCGCCTTCGCAGCAGGCAATGAGCGTGCCCCACAACGGTACCCCGCGCACAAACGATTTCGTGCCATCGATCGGGTCAATCAACCAGCGTCGCCGCGCCCCGAGGCCTTCGTCAGCAAACTCCTCGCCCTGAATGCCATCCTGCGGAAATCGCGCACGCAGCCACTCGCGCGCTGCTTGCTCGGCGGAACGATCGGCAATCGTCACCGGTGATCCATCACCTTTTGCTTCCACATCCACCGGCTGTCGGTACCAGCGCATCGCCACGCGGGCCGCAATGTCAGCAGCCTCCGCTACCGCCTGTAACAACACCGACGGCGCTTCACGCGCGCTCACGTGGCCACCTCATACACGGGTCGCACGCGCAATCCCGCCTGCTGCATCTGTGCCTTGAGTGCAGACACGGTGGTCACGCCATCGTGCACGATGCCCGCGACCAACACGGCGTCCGCACGACCGTCAACTACTGCATCGATTAGGTGCGCCGCCGTACCGGCACCACCAGACGCGATGACCGGCACATGGACCGCGCTCGCAACCGCGCGCGTCAACGCCACATCGTAGCCTGTGCGTGCGCCATCGCGATCGATTGACGTGAGCAAGATCTCGCCAGCGCCGCGTGCCACACACTCCTGCGCCCACGCAATCACGTCAAGCGGCGTCTCTTCGCGACCGCCCTTCACCCACACCTTCCACGTGCCGTCTGTACCGCGCTTTGCATCAATACTTGCCACCACACACTGCGCACCAAATCGTTCGGCCGCTTCCGTCAGCACCTCCGGTCGCGCGACAGCCGCCGAATTGAGTGACACCTTGTCGGCACCCGCGCGAAGTACGCGCGCGACGTCGTCTGAGGTTCGCACGCCACCGCCAATCGCGAGCGGAATGAACAACCGTTCAGCGGTGCGTGTTGCCACATCAAGCAGCGTAGCACGCTGTTCTGCGCTCGCTGAGATGTCGAGGAAAATGATCTCGTCGGCACCTTCGCGTTCGTAACGTTCGGCCAACGCCACTGGATCCCCAACATCGCGTAGTCCGGTAAACTGAACGCCCTTGACCACCCGGTCGCCCTGTACATCAAGGCAAACGATAAGGCGAGTTGTCAGCATATAACTCAACGCTCGCTGACGCTGAGCTGCACCGCGCCTTTGGTGCTGAACACCGCACCAGATGCCACCAGCGCATCACGCACCGCCAAGCCGAGCGCTTTGATTGCGGCTTCGACGACATGATGACGATCACGTCCGCGTAACACACGCACGTGCAGTGTGCACCTGGCGTTGTCGGCGAACGAGCGCAAGAAGTGATCGTACAACGGCGACGGCAACGGTCCGCGATAGTACGGCCGCCCACCGAGATCGAGCACCACCTGCACGAGTGCATCGTCCATCGGTATGGTGCGTTCGCCGTAGCGCGCGCACCCCGCGGGGGCAAATGCCGCCATCGCCTGACCGAGTGTGATCGCAACGTCTTCGATAAGGTGATGCCGCAGGTCGCCACTGGCCTGGACATCAAGATCAACGCCGGCATATCGCGCAAACGTCACCAGCATGTGATCGAAAAACGGTTCGCCCGTGTGCACGCGCGCAACACCCGGACCAGCGACAAGCTGCATACGAATCTGGGTCTCCTTGGATTCCCGCACGACGACCGTCATTCCGCAAACTCCTCCGCAACGCGGCGCGCATCAAGCACGCCAGTGTAAAGCGCCATCCCGAGTACCGCACCGGCAAGTCCGCGGTGCGCAAGGGCGCGCAAGTCGTCCATCGATGACACACCACCAGAGGCAAACACGGGACACGCACTCGCGTCGGCCACCTCTTCCATCAACGGCAAATCCGTGCCGTCCATCAGACCTTCCTTATGCACCGCGGTCACCAACACCGCAGCCAGTGGCAACGTCGACACGTCTCGCACAAAATCGATCACATCATGATGCGATGTGGTCGACCAGCCTCGTGTCACCACGCGACGCTCGCGGACGTCGGCCGCGACAATCAGTCGATCCGGAAACCGCCACGCCATCTCTTCACGCCATCCTTCGTCTTCGATGGCGCGTGTGCCAACGATCACCCACGTCGCACCGTTCTCGAGGTGCTGCTCAATGTCGACCGCTTCGCGAATACCACCGCCGACCTGCACCGGCACCACAGATTCGTGCAACAGCGTGCGAATCACGTCGCCGTTTGCGCCGCGACCGGTCGCCGCGTCAAGATCAACAACGTGCAGTCGCGAGAAGCCCACTTGCACCCACTCGCTCGCAACCGCCACCGGGTCCTCCAGTCGAATCCGCTCGCTGGCATAGTCACCACCTACGAGTTGCACGCATCGTCCGCCGCGCAGGTCCACCGCCGGAATGACAATCATCACGACTCCGCGCGTAAGGGCAACATCACACGCGCACTGGCCACGTCTGCCAGAAACGCACGCACAAACCGGACACCTGGGGCACTCGACTTTTCGGGATGAAACTGTACGCCCACCACGTTGCCACGTCGCACCGACGCTGGGAAGCGACAGCCCTCATGCTCGCTCCACGATGTGACCGAGTCGAATTCGCTCACCGTTGGCTGGCAGACAAAGCTGTTGGCGTAGTACGCAAGCGTGAGTGCCGAACGCGTCAGCAACGGCTCCGACACGTCATCCAACGCATTCCAGCCAATCTGCGGAATGCGTTGCGCCGTGAGTCGCGTCACGCGCCCGCCTATCACTCCCAACCCGTCGCCGATCCCTTCGTCGCTGCCGTCAAACAACAACTGCATGCCGAGGCAGATGCCAAGACACGGCAGTCCGTCGCGTAACGCGTCGCGCATTGCGTCGTGACCAGCGGCGAGACGTTCAGCCGCCGGCGAGAAAGCGCCGACGCCGGGTAACACCAGCGCGTCCGTGTGCAACACCGCGCGCGCGGCGTTCGTTTCCACGCGCACCTGTGCTCCGTCAATCTCCAACGCTTTGATCAGCGAGTGCAAGTTGCCAGCGCCGTAGTCAAACACCGTCACCTGTAACGTCGTCCGTGCGTTGCTCATCCCCGCACCTCCACCATGGCCGCAGCAAGTGCGTCCAGAGCGCGCTCAAGCAGTGGCCACGGACCGACACTGATGCGGAGCGCGTCGCCGATGTGCGGCAGCGCCGGAAACGGTCGCACGGCAACGCCACGTGCACGCATCGCCTGACCCACGGCCACACATTGCGCGACCGGTACGCAGACAAAGTTGGCAGACGACGGCAGCGGCTTAAGCCCAAGCGCACCCAAGCGCGCAGACAATTGCTCACGCATCGACACCGCCAGCGCGACATGCGTTGCAACCCACGCACCATCGTCACGCAGCGCGGCCAGAGCCATCTGTTCCGCCAGCGCATTCACTTTGTATGGGCCCCGTGACTTCTCTACTGCATGAACAAGCGCTGGTTGTCCAATCGCATACCCAACACGCACACCGGCCAGTCCGTACGCCTTGGACATGGTACGAATCACCAGCACACGATCCGACTGCGCGACCAGATCAACGGACGACACACCGGCGAACTCGGCGTATGCTTCGTCGATGAACACGACGCCGGGCGCCTCGCGTACCGCATGTTCAATTCGCTCGCGTGCGATCGCCACACCAGTCGGGTTGTTGGGCGAGCAGAGACACAAGATCCTGGGTCTCGTGGCCAGCAGTGCGTCCACATCCGGTTGATGCGACGGCAACTCGGGCACACCATGCCACTGCAACGCATTCATGCGCGCAAAGATCGGCATCATTGCAAACGACGGCACAGGTCCCGACACCACATCGCCGGGTTCGGCGAACGCACGCATCGCTGAATCCAGAATGTCGTCGGAACCACATCCGGTGACCACCATGTTGGCACTGACACCATGCAGTGCCGCCAACGCCCGCTTTAGTTCGGCGGCGTACAGCGTTGGATAACGCGTCATCGCTGACACCGCGACATCGCGCAGCACACGCTCTGCCGTCGGCGGTATGCCCCACAAGTTCGTATTGTCGGTGAGGTCGAGGTCGACCGGCGCGCGTTGCGGATCGTAGAGCGACACGCCGTCATACGCGGCGCGGGCAACTGCCAGTCGATCGTGCGCTGAAGTCGTTGACTGTTCGCTCACGTCGCACTCCTGGTGCGCATTGCACGGTCCTCACACGCACGATCTGTTGACGCACCCCATGCGCGCGCAGCCGCAGCGTGCCCAGGCAAACCTTCGGCATCAGCGAAACATCCCGTATCGTCCGCCATGCGCGCCGCGGCGTCGGGCGACACGCGCTGCCACGTGGTCCAGCGCACGAAGTCAGGCGTCGAGAGCCCAGAGTAACAACGCGCTGCACCAGCGGTCGGCAGCACGTGGTTCGCGCCCGTCATGTAATCGCCAAACGCGACCGAGCTACCGCCGCCCACAAACACGGTACCGGCATTGCGCAACATCGCCAGTGTTGACGATTGCGCGTCTTCCCGTACCACCAGTAACACGTGCTCGGCTGCCCACGCGTTGGCGAACGCAACGCCCTCGACGAGCGATGCACAGGTGATGATCGCACCACGCGTCGCGAGTGACGCACGGATAATGTCGGCACGAGCAGCAACCTCAACGAGCGCACTGAGTGTGGTGTGTAATTCGTCGGCGAGGATCGTCGCGTGCGAACCGGTGATGACAGCGACCACGGCGGCATCTGGATCGTGCTCGGCTTGCGCCACCAGCTCGCGCGCCATCGTTGCAACATCGGCGCTGTCATCCGCGAGCACCAACAATTCGCTCGGCCCCGCGGGTGCGTCGATGGCCACGTCACTCACCAACTGCAACTTCGCTTCGGCCACGTACGCGTTCCCCGGTCCCACCACACGATCAACGCGCGGTACGGAATCGGTGCCGAGTGCCATTGCCGCGATCGCACCGGCACCACCGATAGCAAACAATCGATCGACACCCGCCAGCGCAGCGGCCGCTAACACCACAGCAGCAGGTGCTCCATCGGGGCCCGGGGGCGAGCAGACAATTACTTCACGTACGCCAGCAACGCGCGCTGGAATCGCGCCCATGAGCAGCGAGCTGGGATATGCCGCGCGTCCTCCAGGCGCATACACACCAACGCGTGTCAGCGCATCGGGACGTCGCCCGATCACGATGCCGGGCTCAGGACTAACGGTTGTCTCGACAGGCAAAAACGCTTTGTGCACGGTGGCGATGTTGCGTGCCACGCGTTCGAGTGCAGCACGCAACGTCGGTGCAAGCGCGTCGAGCGCGCGGTGCCATGTGGCTCGCGGTACTTCGAGTGCATCGAGCGTTACGGCATCGTATTCGCGCGCCATTTCACGCAACGCCGAGTCGCCGTGGTGTCGGACGCGCGTGATGATGTCGCGAGTGCGATCGTGCACTTGCTGCTGTTGTGCAGACGATCGGTGCATGAGCGCCTGCCGCGTGCGCGCATCAAGCGCTGCAACAGGTCCGCGTGCGCGAAGCACAACGCATGACGTCGGTGCATTCATGGAATGAGTCGCTCAATACGGG
>JAYSVL010000231.1:0-5968 GCA_043718595.1 Gemmatimonadaceae bacterium | reverse complement strand
TTCTTTTTGCCAGAGAATGACACACCAACGGAAGTGCCGTTTGTTGCCGATGACGGACTGGAGGCTGAAGTATTTGCCCAGCGTGCGCGCGCCTTGTCGATCGTGCAGCAGCTCCGCGCGCCACAGTCGGACACCAACACCGTACGCTCACCCGACGGCATGTTGGAAGCACACATCTGGAACTACAACGTCTTCGTGCGACCGGTTACGCGCGACACAACACGCGCTGCACTCGGCGGTCGTGGCGGAGGCGTCGGTGGCGGCGGGCGCGGTGGGCCACTGCCAGTTGCTGCATCGGTGCTTGTTGGCGCAGTCGGGTCGCAACTCAGCTGGAATGGGTCTGAAGGACATCCGTACGTGCTCGGTCCGATGCAACAGCGTTCGCTCCGCTGGTCACCAGACTCGAAGAAGATCGCTGCGTATCGTGTGACGCCGGGATATCAGCGACTCGTACGCTTCATTGAATCATCACCGGGTGATCAACTGCAACCCAAGTATCAGGAGCAGTACTACCAAAAGCCGGGTGACGAAGTCACGCTGCGTGAGCCAGCGCTGTTCGATGTGACGACGAAACAGCAGTTGCCAATTAGCAATGCGCTGTTCACCAATGCGTATCAACTATCAGCGCTCCAGTGGTGGGCGGACAGTAGAGGATTCACCTTCGAGTACAATCAGCGCGGTCATCAGGTGTACCGCGTGATCGAAGTGAATGCGACAACCGGCGAGGCGCGCGCGCTCATTTCCGACGAACCAAAAACATTCTTTAGCTATCGACCAGCAGCTGACGGGCTCGGCGAACCCGGCGCCAAATGGCGACGCGATGTGGCGGACGGCAGTGAAGTGTTGTGGATGTCCGAGCGCGACGGCTGGAAACACTTGTATCTCTATGACGGTCGCGCCGGTTCGCTCAAGAACCAAGTCACGAAGGGCGAGTTTGTCGTGCGCAACGTGCAGGGCGTGGACACGGTGCAGCGACGGGTGTGGTTCTCCGCTGGTGGGAAAGACGCGAAACATGATCCGTACTTCACGAAGTTCTATCGGATCAACTTCGATGGGTCGGGGCTGGTGTCATACACGCCGGAAGACGGCACACACACCATCTCCTTCTCACCGGACTCTGCGTACTACGTGGACAGCTGGACGCGCGTGGACCTGCCGCCGGTGACGGTGCTCAAACGTGTGGCGACACAGCAGGTGGTGATGCCGCTAGAAACCGGTGATGCATCGGCGCTGGTTAAGGCCGGCTTTCAGATGGCGGAACCCTTCGTGGCGAAGGCGCGCGACGGTGTGACGGATATCTGGGGTGTGATTTTCAGGCCAACCAATTTTGACGCGCGCAAGAAGTACCCGGTGATTGAACAGATTTATGCGGGGCCGCAGGGATCGTTTGCACCGAAGACGTTCGCCGTGGGTGGTGCACCGCGTACGCTCGCCGAGCATGGGTTTGTGGTTGTGCAGGTTGATGGGATGGGGACGGCGAATCGGAGTAAGGCGTTTCACGATGTCGCGTGGCGGAATCTTGGTGACGCTGGTTTTCCCGACCGCATTTTGTGGCACAAGGCCATCGCCGCGAAACATTCGTGGTATGATGTCTCGCGCGTAGGTGTGTACGGCACATCGGCCGGTGGCCAGAACGCACTCGGCGCCCTGCTCTTCCATCCCGAGTTTTACAAGGTGGCGTTTTCTGCCGCTGGTTGTCACGACAACCGGATGGATAAGATGTGGTGGAACGAACAGTGGATGGGTTGGCCGATCGGGCCGCACTACGCCGCTGCGTCGAACGTGGACAACGCACCGAAGTTGCGCGGCGAGTTGTTGCTGGTGGTGGGCGAGCTCGACACGAATGTTGATCCGTCGTCGACGATGCAAGTGGCTAACGCGTTGATCAAGTCCAACAAAATGTTCGACTTGCTCGTGATTCCCGGCGCGGCGCATACGAACGGTGGTCCGTACGGCGTGCGCAAGATGACGGACTTTTTTGTGCGGCATTTGCTTGAGGGCAGACCGCCGCTCCGAAACGCCGAGGTAGCGTCTACCAACAGACCGTGAGTCAGGTTGTGTTGCGCACGCAGTCGTGGCGTACGGATGTCGTGTGTGGGCTTACAGCGCTTTGTGTCGGTGCGACACGGTGTGGTTTAGGCATGGTGCGTTGGCTGTTCGCGATTGCCGTCGCCGTTCCGGGCGTGTACGCGCAGGGATCTGTGCAGCTCACCGCAGCCACGGTGCGCGAGTATAGCCAGGCGATGACGACGTATCCGTTCTCCGATCCGAATCCTATTCCGGTTGTTGGCAAGATTTATCCGTATTTCAGATTTGACGGCTTCACCGACCAGCCGGTGACTCGGGTGTGGAAGGTGATTGATCTCGAGAACGCATGGATTCGTGTGTCCATCCTGCCGGAAATTGGCGGCAAGATTTGGCGCGCGATCGACAAGGCAACGGGTAAGGCGTTCATCTACGACAATCATGTGGTGAAGTTTCGCGATATCGCAATGCGCGGCCCGTGGACGAGCGGCGGCATCGAGGCCAACTACGGTATCATTGGACACACGCCGAACGTGTCCACGCCGGTGAACTACATCACCGAGCGCAACACAGACGGCAGCGTCACGTGTACGATTGGTGCGCTGGATTTGCTCACACGCACGTCGTGGCGGCTCGCGATCTCGTTGCCGAAGGACAAGGCATATTTCACGACGAGCTCATTCTGGCACAACGGCACATCGCTCGAACAGCCGTACTACTCGTGGATGAACGCCGCGATTCCGGTGAGTGACGATCTCGAATATGTCTATCCTGGCAATCACTTTATCGGGCACAACGGCGAAGTGGGCGACTGGCCCGTCAACACGACCAACGGCAAAGCGATCACGCGGTATCGCAACAACAACTTTGGCGGCTACAAGTCGTACCACGTGTTTGGTCAGTACACGGACTTTTTCGGTGCGTTCTGGCACAACCAGAACTTCGGCATGGCGCGGTATGCAGCGCACGACGAGAAGCCGGGCAAGAAGTTGTGGATTTGGGGCCTGTCGCGACAAGGCATGATTTGGGAGCAGTTGCTCACCGACGGCGACGGACAATACACCGAAGTGCAGTCCGGTCGATTGTTCAATCAAACGGCCGAAGCAAGTTCGCTCACACCGTTTAAGCATCGCGGATTTGCGCCGTACGCGTCGGAGCGCTGGACGGAATACTGGTTTCCGGTGAAGGGGACCGATGGTTTCGTTGCGGCCAATGCGTGGGGCGCGCTCAACGTACAGTCGACGGCGCGCGGCGTGGTGGTGTCGTTATCGCCGGTACAGACTATTGCCGACAGTCTGGAAGTGTTTGATGGGCCGCGTCGAGTGTACGCAAAACCGCTTCGGCTCGCACCACTGGAGCTATGGCGTGACACGATACCGGCGATCGCCGATCCGTCGCGGTTACGTGTCACGCTCGGAGGTCACAACATCGAATGGACGGCCGACACCGCGGCGACAACGCTCCGACGACCACTGCTGGCGCCTACCGGGTTTGACTGGACGTCAGCATACGGTCTGTATGTGAGCGGCACGGAGAAAGTGCACGAACGCGACTACGTGGGCGCGGCACACGACCTGACGCGTTCGGTCGCTCTGGATTCCAACTTTGTGCCGGCGCTGGTTAGGCTTGCGTCCCTCGCTGTGCGTCGCGGCGACGCAGCATTGGCATTGCAACTCAGTACACGCGCTCTGCGCATTGATACGTATGACGGTGCCGCCAACTTCATGTACGCGGTCGCGAACCTGCGCGCCGGGCGGCGCGTTGATGCGCGAGACGGGTTTGATATCGCGTCACAATCGGTGGAGTATCGCAGTGCGTCGTACACGGCGCTGGCCAAGATGTATTTGCACGACGCCGACCTCGCGCGCGCGCTGAGTTACGCCGCAAAAGCGCTCGACTACAATCGCTACAACATGGACGCGATGCAGGTGCAGGGGGTGGCGCATCGACTGCTTCACCACGCGGACTCGGCACAGGTCGCGTTGCGGGCGCTCTACGCCATCGATCCGCTGTCGCACTTTGCCCGCTTTGAGGGCGCCATATGGGCCGATACAGATTCAGCCCGACGGTCATTTGTTGCCTTGATTCGCAACGAGATGCCGTTTGAAACGCTGCTGGAGCTGGCACTCTGGTATGTGGACGTTGGGCAAGGTGCCACGGCAGACGATGTGCTCGCGCTCGCATCACCACAGCCCGAACTTCTTTACTGGCGCGCGTTCCTGCGCGATCGGCTCGGTGCGAACGACGTCGCCGCGCTGGTCGCGCGTGCCGACACGCTGTCACCGCGATTGGCGTTTCCCTCTCGCATTGAGTCGGCCGACGTGTTGCAGTGGGCGATGAGCCGGACGACGCACTGGGCACCGCGTTATTATCTCGCCCTGCTCCGCTGGAGTGTGGGTGACAACGCAACCGCGCGTCGCCTGTTTACCGAAGCCGGTGATCGGCCAACGTTCGCGCCGTTTTATGCGGCGCGCGCCGAATTGTTCAAGGGCACGAATCCCAGGAGTGCGCTGGCTGATCTCCAACGGGCCGCGAGTCTCGATCCAGGCGAGTGGCGGTATGGCAAGCTGCTCGTTGAGCGCGCGATGGCGGACAGTGCATTCAGTGATGCAGTGCGCGGTGCGCTTGCGCTTTACCGACAACATCCGCGCAATTCCGCCGTTGGTATGCTCTATGCGCGAGCGCTACTGCGAAATGGCGACGATGCGTCGGCACGACGTTTGCTTGACACACTTGTGGTCTTGCCCTACGAGGGATCGGGCGAAGCGCATGCTCTCTATCGCGAGGCCAACTTGCTCGGCGCCGTGGATCGGCTGCGCGCGCGCGACACGAAGGGCGCATTGATCTTGATTGCGCGCGCACGATTGTGGCCGGAGCGACTTGGTGCGGGCAAGCCGTATGATGCCGATGTCGACGAACGCCTGGAAGACTTGCTCGAGGCATCGGCGCGTCGCGGTTCAGCGCCGCGGGCGGATCTTGATGCGCGCGTGTCGACAATGCGCGCCGAGATGTCGGACGGGGTGGTTGGTCGCGTGCTGAATGCGTTGGTTGGTGTGGGTGCGGTGCGTCGGCCTTGAGATTGGGCGAGGAACTGCAACTGCATTGAACCACAGGGGACACAGAGAGCACAGAGGGTTCGGGAAGGCCGGCGACGTCGATAATGCAGGCGTTCAGTTCTTAATGAACTGAAGAGCCAACAACGAAAGCAAACAGTAACAAAGCAAACAACAACAAAAGCAACAACAACAAAAGCAACAACAACAAAAGCAAACAACAACTACCAACCGCCTCTTTGCGTCGGTAAAGGTTTGCGAGAGCTTTCGAGTCAATGTGAAAAGCAACATCAAGTCTTACGGAATGCGATGAACTACGCCTCATCGACCCCTCTGTGACCTCTGTGTCCTCTGTGGTTCAATTTGCAGTTAACGACACCAGCGCCGCTGTTACGGCCAAGTAAAGATGTCGCTCGCCGACGTACCCAGTCGCGCACGCGTAATCTGACCAGACTCGCGCCAGAACGAACGTCCAGTCAATCCAAACGTGAAACGAATGACGAGATCCTTCGCGTGCTTGTCGGACATCAGCGGATACGCAAAGTCCACGCGCGCGAGCGAACGCGACTGACGTGGTACTGCAGCCAGCACACCGATACCAGCACTGGCGCGCGTACCCGACGCACCATATGGCACGTCACCGGCCCACATGTGCCCCGCGTCGCCAAACGCGGCCAGTCCCCAGCCGAGGTAGTTGGAGATGCCAGGCATGACAATGCGATGCTCCGCGCGCGCGACCAGCAAACGACCACCGGTGAGTCGCGACCCGGCGTAGCCGCGCACCCCGGTGAGCGCGTCGTCGATGGTGAGCTGAAACGGCGCTTCCTGTCGCCATGCGCCCGCGTATTCGAGCGCGAGCAGTTGGGTGACACGATTGCCTGGGCGCAGAT
>JAYSVL010000024.1:0-8540 GCA_043718595.1 Gemmatimonadaceae bacterium | reverse complement strand
GCTGGAGGGTGCAAAACGCGGGATCAGGTACGCGCGACGCTCTCCCAACACGCGTCCGCGTCCGGCACGATCCAGCAGCATGAGGTCGCCCAGTCGGTGGTCCTGCGTGGAGAAGGCGAGCAGCCCTGTGGATGACAGATGATAGCTAGCATATGCCGAGCTGATGGGCGTGTCCCCCAGCGGCATGGCCTCGCCGGTCGTGCGGAGTGTCTTGGGATCGAAGGGGACGCCCTGCAGAAGGCCATCGGGTCCGACATACACCAGCACACCGCGCGCGTACATTCCTCGCGATGCGGCGATGCCGAGCGGAGTGATCTTTCCGTCGTCGACCGCCATGGCCACGAGTTCTGTGGAGCCGTTGCGCGTGCGCCCGACCAGCAGCGTGCCGGATGCTTCGATCGCGTTCAGGGACCCGTACTCAGCGCTGGAATCGACGCTCTCACGGAGGACTTCCGGTTCGCCGCCGCTCGCCCGAACCCGCGACACGCTGCCCCGGCTGGCAATCACGATCCAACCGTCTGCCGTCCATGCAATCCCTGTGACACCTGAGGCGTCCACCACGCGTTGCGGCTGGCCGCCACTGACAGACATCACCTGCCACAGTCCGCCGCGAGGAAACACAACGGATTTCGCGTCCGGTGACACAATGAACGTGAACACGCCTTCGGTGCCCTGAATGGCGCGCGCCTCGCCACCTCCGAGCGTCGAGACAAAGAGTTGCGTGACATTCCTGGAGTCTGCGCCGAGCCACACCAGGGTGGATCCATCCAGCGACAGCGAGAACATCCGCGTGCCCGAGACCGACCCGAGCGTAGAGAAGGTCACCCCATGGGCCGCGGCCAAAAGCGGTGGCTCCTGCGTCTGGGGCGGCGCGCTGCGAGCCAGCCACAACCACGCGGCCGCGCCCATCGCGAGCGCCGCCACTCCCCACGGGACAAGGCGCGCCGCACGCCCGCTCGCTGCACCGGGTGCGGCAGACGGTTGTGCCGCCGTCAGCGCGGCCGTGTCCTCGGCGTGCTGCAGCGCGTGGGCAAACTCGGCGGCGCTACCGAAGCGATCGGCCGGCAACTTGGCCAGCGCGTGCAGCACCGTGGCTTCAATGTGGCGCGGAATCGTGTCGCGCACCGCGGTCGGACTCGACGGCCGCTCGGTGAGCACCTTGGCGACGATCGCCTGCACCGTCGACCCCGTGAACGGCGGGTCGCCCACCAGCATTTCGTACGTGACGGCGCCGAGCGCGTAGATGTCGCTGCGCGCGTCGATGGTGCGCTCGCCCATGGCCTGCTCAGGGCTCATGTAATTCGGCGTGCCGAGCGAGAGCCCAGTCTGCGTCATGCGTTGACCGGCGGCGCTCTGCACCGCGAGCGCGATGCCGAAATCCGCCACCAACGCGCTGCCATCGTGCAGGAGGATATTCTCCGGCTTGATGTCGCGATGGATGACGTTCTGCCGATGCGCGTAGTCGAGCGCGCTCGCGACTTCGCGTGCAATGCGCACCGCGTCGGCGATCGGTAACTGACGCTCGCGCTCGAGGCGCGCGCGCAACGTTTCGCCGGTGACGAGCGGCATCACGTAGTACAGCAGACCGTCTGCGTCGCCGCTGTCGAGCAGCGGGAGAATGTGCGGATGTTGCAGCCGCGCGGTGGTGCGGATTTCACTTAAGAAGCGTTCGCCACCGAGCGCCGCACCAAGATCGGGATGCAGCACCTTGATCGCGACGTCGCGCTCGTGCTTGAGGTCGTGCGCGAGGTACACGGTGGCCATGCCGCCGACGCCGAGCTCGCGGTCCACACGGTAGCTGCGGCCAAGAGCGGTCGTCAATCGTGCAAGCACGGTCTCCATAGTCATGATGGTATCCAGGATATCACGATCGCACGAGTCTGATCGTCGAGTGCCGGCACCAAGGCGAGTCTCGCCTGCAACACCGCGGGCGCCACATCACCACGCTGCAACAGCGCTCGACAGAACTCGCGATCCTTGTCGCGTCCGGCCACCGCCTTGGAAATCCACAGATCGTGCAAGTCGAGACACCATGCGGTGACGCCGCACGTGGACGGCGTTTCGAAGCGGACCAATCGCTCGCGCCACCCGTCGGGCAGACGGGCGGTGGTTTCCACCACGCCTTGTGCGTAATAGCCAAACGTGTCGTGAAACATCGACGCCTCGCCGATGGAGCCATCGATCAGGTCGGCCAAGCGCCCGTCCACATCACCGCGTACCGCGACATCCACTTCAAGCGAGCGCGTGGCTTCAACGGGTAGCGCGCCGAATAAACTGCCGTGCACCGCCTGACTGCCGATGACCAGCACTTCCGACACACTCAAGACCGCGCCAGCGGCGCGAATCGCGTGCTCGAACTGTTCACGGGTCACGAGTCACTCCGCGCGACCGCCTCGTCACGACGCACGCGCCATCGACCATGTCGTTTCGGCGAGGGGCTCCCGTTCGACGCGCGCGAACGCCTGATACACCTCCGTGCGTTCGCGCGCCGACAGGATCCCCGTAAATGGCGTCACCTGCCGCAGCTCCCGCGACCACGGCGAGCGATCGAGCATCACCGGGAGGAGCGCCGCGAGCGGACGTCGCAGCAGAAGTCGCCATTCGTCGAGCAGCAATCGCGCGCCGGGATGCAGTGCCCGCATGCGCGCGAGCGACACGCGTGCCTGCGCCATCACCGCTGTCGGGTCGTCACGGAGCCGCGCCGCGATGGCGGCGTGGAGGGCGAGCGAGCGACGATCTTCCCGAGTCAGGGGAGGCAGGTAGCGCACCTCAAGGTGGCACCCCGCCGACTGGGCGAGGCGCTCCATGGTGCGCCACGTTGGGCTCTTGCCGCCGCCTTCGTAGGCGGCCACCGTCGATTGCGACGTGCCGGCGGCCGTCGCCAACTGCTGCTGCGTGAGCCCGCAGCGTTCACGGAGATCGCGGATGGGATTCATAGGACCAATATACCTACTCGGATATATCACGAAAGCGGCACACGCTCGGCGTCGTCCGCGCCTCGGCACCGCGGTGCCCAGTACGGCTGCCGAGTGCCATAGGTCTGATCCGGCGCAGCGGGAGGTCACGAGCGCTAGCTTTGCCGCACCTCACCCTGCCACTCCTCCCAATACCGATGCGCCGACTCCTCGCTGTCACCGCTGCCGCGCTCGTGCCGGCCCTTGCTGCCGCGCAACAGGCACCCACCTCCGAACTCGCCAGGCTCATTGAGTCCAGGCTTCCCGCTGTCATGCCCAAGGTGGTGGCGTGGCGCCGCGACATCCATGAGCATCCAGAGCTAAGTGGTCAGGAAACGCGCACCGCAGCCCTCGTCGCGGCGCACCTCAAGCAACTGGGTATTGAGGTACAGACACAGATGGGCCTCACCGGTGTCGTCGGCGTACTCAAGGGCGGAAAACCTGGGCCTGTGATCGCGTTACGCGCCGACATGGACGGCTTACCAGTCACCGAGCAAGTGGACCTGCCGTTTAAGAGCAAGGCGAAGGCGATGTGGCAGGGGCAGGAGGTGGGTGTGATGCATGCCTGCGGACACGACAATCATGTCGCGATTCTGATGGGCGTCGCGGAAGTGCTGGCGGGCATGAAGGCTCAGGTGCCAGGCACCGTCAAGTTCCTCTTTCAGCCAGCCGAAGAAGGACTCGGCGGCGCGCAAGCGATGGTCGATGCGGGAGCACTCAAAGAGCCAACGCCGAGTGCGGTGTTCGGATTGCACGTGTGGCCGTCGCGCGTGGGGTCGATTGGCATTCGGGTTGGTCCGCAGATGGCGGCCGCGGGCAACTTCACGATCATCGTGAAAGGACGACAGACACATGGCTCGCAGCCGTGGAGTGGCATCGATCCTATCGTGGTGGCGTCGCAAATCGTGCTTGGGCTTCAGACCATTGCGAGTCGTCAGGTGAACGTCGCGTATCTGCCAAGCGTGCTCACTGTGGGGCAGATCGCTGGCGGCAATCGCAGCAACATCATTCCCGACAGCGTGGTAATGGTGGGCACGCTGCGCACGTTTGATGATGCGATGCGCGCCGACATCGCAATGCGAATTAAGCGAACCGCGGAGCAAATCGCGGCGAGTGCCGGTGCCACTGCGCTAGTGACCGTGGACAAGGGCGGGCTTGTGCAGGCGAACGACACAACGCTCACCGAGCGCATGATGCCAACGCTGAAACGCGCCGCGGGCTTCGGTGGGTTACAGATGATTGGCCCGGTGATGGGCTCCGAGGACTTTCCGGTGTTCGCACAGTCGATGCCGAGTGTGTTCTTCTTTCTTGGCGTGACGCCCAAAGACAAGGACCTTGCGACGGCGTCACCGAATCACTCGCCGCTCTTCTTTGCCGACGAAGGCGCACTGGAGACGGGCGTGCGTGCGTTGTCGAACATGGCGACGGACTATCTCGCGGGTGGGAAGCTTCGGCCGTAGCACGACGATGCGGTCGTTACTCAGCGCGTTTCGGCATCGCGCTCATCTTTCACTCGTAGGCGGTCACAGGGCCTTGGCGGCCACAAACGCGTCGCCCTTGACCGCCTGGTCGACCAGCTTTGGCGTCGCTGCACCATCGCAACACCGCACCAAGTAAAGTCATCGATTCGCCTCGTCCACCGCCCGCTTCATGGCCGACACCCAGTTGGGAATCACACGCACGTAGTGCCCGAGGTTCTCTGCGGTCGCCTGCAGGTACACGGCATCGCCGCCCGGCATCACGGCGTGCGACCAGCCCGGTGTGTCAACGAACCGTGGATCGGTGAACAGCACCTCGCGCGTCCCCACCGGCGAGTCTGCAGGACCGTCCATGCGCACGCGCTTGAACGTCTGGCTTGGCGAGCCCTTGCCGCCGAACAGCGAGAAGTAGACCAGTTCATTCGCGCCGCGCCACAGCGGCTCGCGGCCCAGCAGATCATCGGCGTACTTCCGGTCCATGGCGGGCCACGGCTGCACGCTCACGCCGGTGGCACCCTGGGGCGTGAACGCAATCCATTTCCGGTCCGGCGAGATAGAGACAAAGTTGGCGCGAAGCGACAGCGTATCGATCCGTGCCGGATCGGTTGTCGCGTCGATGATCATGTCGCTGCCGCCGGTCATGCCAACACCGACCAGCAGAAAGTTGTCGTCGAGGTACGACGATGGTGCCATGCCGATATTCAGCTTGCTCGTGTGCAGGACGCGTGGCGCCGCGGGTGAATCGACGCTACGCAGTATCAGCGATTCCGCGTTGGGATCATCAGCGTCGAACTTCCGATACACCAGCTTGCGACCATCAGGGCTCCAGGAGGCATTGCCGACATAGAGCGCCTGATCGATCGTTTCATGCGTGCCGGTGCGCAGGTCGTAGAGCCACAGCTCCTGCCGTTCAACGCCCTCGACCACGGCGGCGAGTCGACGGCCATCCGGGCTCGGCGTGAAGCGCAGGAACGCGGCTGGGTCCACCGACAACGGCACGGCGCTACCGCCGCCCGGTCGACGCACCAGCCGCCCGACCTCCGCATTGAATCCGGGCACGTACACGAGCGCGCCGTCGCGCGTGAGGTCGAACTGGCCACTGCCCGTGTAGGCGATGCGGCGCGCGAGCGAGACGAGCGAAACGGATCGGCCCACGAGCAGGGAGTCACGATTCGTGAACTTGGTGGCTGAGATGGTGCCGTCGAGACCCATGTAGACGACATACGATTCGTCGACAACGCGAAAGTCCGCGCCGAGGAGCAGCGGCGTGCCCGCAGTCGCGCTGGCACGTCGGATGAACCGCTTCTGGTTCGGCGGGGAGAGGCTCACCACAATCGCGAACTTGTTGGCGCCGCCACCGCACAGTACATCCGTGTCGCTCAACATCTCCGGCATGACGCAGTACGACACGGGCACGGTGCGCCCCGGGCCAGTGCCGGGATCGAGGAATCGCAGCGTGCGCCCATCGTCATCCGAGAAGAACAGACGTCCGCTCGCCATCCAGCTCCCGCCATGCGGATCCGTCGCTGGCCCAACCGTGACCACCGCTCCGCCGGCAAGGCTCGCGATCTTCATGTCACCGCGAGCGAGAAATGCAACGCTCTTGTCATCCGGCGAGACGCGTGGCGTGCCCAGCGCGCCGTCCGTGCCGGTGATGGCGTGCGCGTCGGTGCCGACGAGACTGCGATACCAAAGCTGCGACGACTCACCGATCTTGGCCTCATACACAATGAACGACCCATCGTGCGCGACGGCGAAGTTGCGATAGGTGTCCTCCATGCGCATCGGCGACGTGGGTGGGAGTCCCACATCGCGCACCGCGGCGTTGCTTCGCGCAACCGCCCATGCAGCGGCACCGACGGTCGCGACAGCGAGGAACCCCAACGCGGCCGCAACCAACTTCCAGCGAGCATTTCCAACGCTACTCACCGCAGGTTGCTGGCTCGCTGCAGCGTTGTGCGAGGAGTGAAATGCGGAGTTGTGCAGCGCGTCGGCGAATGTCTTCGCGCTCTCAAAGCGATCAGCCGGCAGTTTTGCGAGCGCCGTAAACACCGCGTGTTCGATGTACGGCGGCACCGTGTCGCGCAATGTGTGCAGCGAAGTCGGTTTTTCACTCAGGACTTTTGCGACGATCGCTTGCACGCTGCTGCCCGTAAACGGCGCGTCACCTACAAGCATTTCGTAGGTCACTGCACCCAATGCGTAGATGTCACTGCGCGCGTCGATGGTGCGTTCGCCCATCGCTTGTTCGGGACTCATGTACTGCGGCGTGCCGAGCGACAGCCCTGTTTGCGTCATGCGCTGTCCGCCGGCGCTTTGCACCGCGAGCGCAATGCCAAAATCCGCGACAAGCGCACTGCCATCGTGCAGGAGAATGTTCTCCGGCTTGATGTCGCGGTGAATCACGTTCTGGCGGTGCGCGTAGTCGAGCGCGCTGGCGACTTCGCGGGCGATACGAACCGCGTCGGCGATTGGCAGTTGACGTTCGCGCTCGAGTCGCGCGCGCAGCGTTTCGCCGGTGACGAGCGGCATCACGTAGTACAGCAAGCCGTCCGCGTCGCCGCTATCGAGCAACGGGAGAATGTGCGGATGCTGCAAACGCGCCGTGGTGCGGATCTCGCTTAAGAACCGTTCGCCACCGAGCGCCGCGCCCAAGTCCGGATGCAACACTTTGATCGCGACATCACGATCGTGCTTGAGATCGTGCGCGAGATACACGGTGGCCATGCCGCCCTGGCCAAGTTCGCGGTCGAGGCGATAGCTACGGCTGAGGGCGGGACGCAAACGATCGACGGTCATCGACGAATCAGGAGTCATTGCGGCGACGGCGGAAACACCGCATCGACGGCGCGCCGGAATGACGGAGGATCAATGGCCGGAAACCGAAACAGTTCCGGCTCCATACGGGCAAATTGCGCACGCACATCGGCAGCGCTGATCAGGCCGTGCGCGTGCATGGCCTGCACGTCGGCCAGATCGCGCGCATGACCACGCTCAATCTTGGCGAGGGCCTGCGCTGCGAACTCATAGTGCCGGTAGGTGACCCGCCCAATGCGGGTGACGACCGGGCTGCGCTGCTCCCATCCTGCGTGCACGGGAAGGAACAGATCGGGAGACGCCAGTTCCACGTTCAGCTGCAGTTGCTCTTTGAGCAACGGAATCGCACGGAGCATCGCGTCCGATTCCGGTCGCATCACCAGATCCACATCGATCGTGGTGGCGCGCCAACCCACCAAGACTGCACTGGTACCACCCACGAGGAACACATCCACCGCGGCGGTCGCATGGCGCGCCAGCGCAGTCATGAACGCGTGAATGCGCTCGCGGTCCGCTACCTCGCGCACTGCGCAGCGTGTCGGAAGCTGGTGACACGTCGCAGCAATGCGTTGTAGTGGCTGTGCGCCGCCGCGCCGTCGCGCGCCGACAACAGCGCGTACAGCTGCAACTCGGCGTCGGCGATGGGATGGTCCACCGCCAGTCCCACGTCGCGCAATCCGGGCGCAGCAATGGAGACAAGCAGCGACTCGATCGTGACCGACCCCGCCGAGAGGTCGGCGATGCCCGCTTCAATCAGTTCGGCTCCGGGCAACCGCGCGATGATCATGCAAACAATCTACGGAACACACATCGTGTCGCGCCAAGCGGTCGCGCGTCGCCGTCAAAATGGTGTAAACGCGAGGATACAGTCACGTCGAGTCATGATCTGCCGGCTGTGCAACAACTCCGCCCAACGCGCCGCGATGCTCGCGTGTGTGCGCCCAGTCGTCGTCTGACTGTGGCAGAAAAAACGCGCCAGTCCGTCGGTCTTGGAACAGCGCTCCCGGCTCTCGACGTGTGTTCGCGGCGATGAACGCATCGGTATCACCGACCATGCGACGAAAGTGCTGTGCGGCGTCTTCTACGCTATAGGCACCAGTGAAGCGGAGATACGCCGCGTCTTCGGGGGTCAACGTGCGTCGCCGAAACTGCTCGAGATACATCAGTGGGTTGAGCCCGGGATTCTTCTCGACGACCGCCCATACCAACGCCGGAAAGGGCAGGATGTGTGTATCGGCAAAAATCGCGTCCACTAAATCGCGCGGTTCTCGGCGGTTGGCAAGCGCCACCA
>JAYSVL010000230.1:0-20273 GCA_043718595.1 Gemmatimonadaceae bacterium | reverse complement strand
ACAGACGGCGTTTGGCGGCAGTGGGATTGCCACGAATGCGTTGTTGGCGCGCGCCACGCGAGACATCCTGCGCGACGGTGACTCGCGATGAGCGCCGTGGAGTTATCGCTCGACCTTGATTCCGTCGATTTCGTTAAAGGCAACGGCTTCGTGACTGTGGTGGCGCAACATGCGACCACGGGAGTCGTGCTGATGGTCGCGCACGCGACGCGCGACGCTCTCGAACGCACGCTTGCGACCGGCCAGATGCACTACACATCGCGCACGCGCGGTTTGTGGCAAAAAGGGGCGACGAGTGGCAACACACAAACGGTGGTGTCCCTTACGCCTGACTGCGATGGTGATGCGATCCTGGCGTTGGTGCGACCAGCGGGGCCGGCATGTCACACGGGCACGGTGTCGTGCTTTGGTGGTACCGCGCTCCGTGCTGATGCGCTCTCGCGTCTGGATGCCACTATCGGCGAACGTGCCCGCGATGCGACAGCCACGGCGAGCTACACCCGGCGGCTGCTGTCCGACCGCAACTTGCGGCTCAAGAAGTTGGGCGAAGAGGCGCTGGAACTCGCGGTGGCCTGCGTGGACGGCAACCGGGAGCAAGCAACGGCGGAGTTTGCCGATCTGTTCTTTCACGCCGTTGTGGCGCTGCACGCAGTGGGTGGTTCGCTGGACGACGTCCGCTCACTGCTGGACGAGCGCTCCCAATAGCGCGAAGCTGCCACGCGATCGCGCTGTGGTTGCCACGCTATTGCGCTCCGGTGACGATGCGATGACGCCGATGCTTTCCTTGTATTTGTCGTTGCGCCGCCATTTCGGCGTTACGAGCGGCGTGCGCAAGCGAGCACATCTGCGCGCCGCTTGACCATTTGTTATCCTCGGTGATCGGGAGCACACAATCGTACCCAACTCGTGCGTTTTGTGTGCTGCCGATCACTGCGACCTGGTTCGCCAGGCCGCACCGTGGGCGTAACTGCAGTACGAGCGAAGCGAGCAGGATCAGCACGCGTCGGTTCTCTCTACCGGGAGACGTCCCCCCAGTGTCCTGACCCAGGCCGCTGGGGGTTTACGCGTTTTGTACCGCCACATTTGACTTTATTCTGACTTTCTTGTGACGATTTCGCCCGACCGCCAAGTTACTGGGTATGCCGCTCACTGACGCGCAGGTGGTTCGACGGGTGCTGGTCGGCGACGTGGAGCGGTTTGCGCTCCTGGTCGACCGGTACCACATGCGTTGTCTGCGTGTCGCCACGCACTTGCTGGCCGACCGCGATGATGCGGACGATGCCGTGCAGGAAGCGTTTGTTCGCGCCTTTCGTCATCTGGGGACGTATCGGGAACGCGACCGGTTTGGCGGCTGGTTGATGCGTATTGTGGTCAATCAGTGTCGCACGCACTCCGCGCGGCATCGGCTACGACACGATAGCGCCATGGACGCCGACACCACCGCCCTGTTGTACGCGAGCGATGCGCGTGACGCGATCGACCGTCGTGTCGAACTGGAACGCGCCTTGCTGCAACTTCCACCCGATCAGCGCGAGGCTGTCGTCTTGCGGTTTGCCGACGACATGAGTTTCGACGACATGTCTGTCCTCACCGGGGTTGGTGTCTCAGTCCTGAAAATGCGAGTCCAGCGGGCCTGCGCCCGACTGCGCGCCCTGCTCGCGGAGCACCTCCATGCGTGAGTCTTCAGACACTTCGGTCTCACCGTTGCCCTATTGGATGGCCGATGCGTTGCGTCGGGAAGTGACGAGTACGGCGAACACGCGCGCACAGGTGATGGATCGCGTACGGCGAGAACCACCGCGCGTGTTGTCGGCCCCGATACGAGCATCGCGTTGGGCGCGACGTGGTGCGTTGACACCGATGGCACTGCTCGGCACACTTGGCGCGCTGTTCATCACGTTGTCGCTGCGCGATGTGGGTCGTCGGGCCGACGTGACGATGATGACTTCAGCACTGATTATCGGCGATAGCGTGGTGCCGTCGCGCGACACGGTTGGCGGTGCGTTGCGCGATTCGTTCCTCGACACGCTCCACATCGTCGAATTCGTGCTGCGTGGCGGTGTGTCACGCTCGGCGGTCGTTGTTGGCGACTTTAATGGATGGCAACGCGGCGTGACGCCACTGCAACCCAACGCGAACGGTGAGTGGCGCACGCGTGCGCTGGTACCGCGCGATGCCCTGCGCTACGCCTACGTCGTCGACGAAAAACGCATTGTGTCAGCGCCGCCTCTCACCGTCGTCCGTCATGCTACGCGCTGGCGCCCGGATTCCATCTAACTGACCTCCTCACATCCGATGATGGATCTCTCGCGATTGGTGCGCGGGCACCCTCTGGGCTGGGCGCTTGCCTCCGGTGTTGGACTGGGCCTTGGCTATGTCAGCCTGTGGCGCGGCGGTACTGATCTCGCCGCTGCGCTGCTCGTGCTTGGTTATCTGGTATTAGTGCCGGTCGCCATCTGGCGCGCGTATTGCACACCCGCCGATGTGCAGGCTGGCTCGTCGGTGGTAGAGCGTGCCGGCACAGACGAACAGCCGGCGTACATCACGGCCACGCTCGTCGCTGGTGTGGTGCTCGCGCTGTATGTGTGGTCTCTGGCGCCAACAACGGCGATGTGGGATACCAGTGAATACATCGCAGTCGCGCGTGTGCTTGGTATTCCGCACCCACCGGGCAACCCGCTGTTCGTGCTCATCGCGCACACGTTTGCCTTGCTGCCAATACCGGTGTCGTACGCGGAACGGGTCAACTTGCTCGCTGCGACGACGAGTGCCATGTCGGCTGGGCTGTGGTGCCTCGTGACCTACCGCTCGCTGCGCGGCGCTGGTCTGTCGCCAACGGCATGGCACGTATCAGCCGCATCGGCGGCGTGGATTGGTGCGACCGCGTTTTCGGTGTGGAATCAGAGTGTTGTGAACGAGAAAGTGTACACGGTTGCCATGTTTGGCTTGGCGTTGAGCGCGTGGCTCGCGTTGCGATGGGGCGACGCACCACTGCATTCCCGTCGCGCCGATGTGCTGATCGTGATGTTCGCGTACCTGTGTGGACTGGGGTATGCCAATCATCCGGCGGGTTTTCTTCCGTTGCCCGCGTTTGGATTGTATGTGTTGTTGCGCGCACCGCGCACGGTGTTGCGCTGGCGGCTGCTGTTAGCGGCTGGCGGTGTGTTGCTGCTTGGCGTGACGCCATTCGCCTTCGAGCCCATTCGCGCCGCGCATCATCCCGCCATCAACGAAGGCGAACCAACGGCGTGCACCAACGGTCCCAAACTCGATTGCACCTTCAGTGACACAACGTTCGCCCGCTTGAACGCAAATATTCAACGCGAACAGTACGGCGGTCATAACGTCGTTGATCGACAGGTGCCGCTTGGTGCACAGGTGGGCATGTGGTGGCTGTACTTCCAATGGCA
The DNA here is from genome assembly GCA_043718595.1 of Gemmatimonadaceae bacterium. Lineage (GTDB taxonomy): Bacteria > Gemmatimonadota > Gemmatimonadetes > Gemmatimonadales > Gemmatimonadaceae > Gemmatimonas. Next base: position 16,863 of record JAYSVL010000230.1, on the reverse strand, counting down.
GTGGTGGCGTGATGCGTTCCACGAGCATGCTGCGCTACAACGTGCGCTGTCACTCCTGTTCTTCGCTCTCGGTGTGGCGGGCGCGGTTGCGCACTGGCGCAACGACAGGTCGTCGTTCGCGTTCGTCGCGCCGCTCATCTTCACCTTGACACCGGCGCTGATTTTCTACCTGAACTTTCGCTACGGTGCGTCACAAAGTCCCGAGCTGGCGGACAGCGTGGCGCGTGAGGTACGCGACCGCGACTACTTCTATGTATGGAGTTTTGCCACCTGGAGCATCTGGATTGGCATGGGGCTCGCCGCGGTGTGGCAATTCATCGCCAACGCCGTTGGTGCCGGCAAAGTCGGCAACACCGCCGCACCGATGGCGTGGCGAGTCTCGTCACCGGTGATGCTGCTGGCGTTCATTCCCTTCGTCGGCAACATCGCCCAGGCACCACGTCGCGGCGACACGTTCACGCGCGAGTGGGCGCGCGACATGCTCCGTTCTGTGGAGCCGTACGGTATCATCATCACCAACGGCGACAACGACTCGTTCCCGTTGTGGTACGCGCAGCAGGTCGAAGGGGTGCGCCCCGATGTGGTCGTTGGCATCGCATCATACCTTGGCGCAGACTGGTACGTGCGACAAATGTTGCGCGTGCCGGTCACGCCGTACAACGGCGACGGGCTGCCCGCGTACGCCGCTTTGGCGCGCACCGTACCAACCGGCCCGCTCATGGCGTTGTCAGTGGCCGAGGCCGACCAGATTCCGCCCGCTGTGCAACTGCCGGAGCCACAGGCATTCGACAAAGGTCGCATTCACGCCATCGTACCCGCCGGCATCATCACGCGTGATCAGCTGGTCGTACTGCAGATGATCAAGGATGCATTTCCGGCGCGCCCGTTGTACTTCTCGATTGGCTCTTATCCGCAAGCACTCGGGCTTGGCGACTACATCGTGACGCAAGGGCTGGCGCAACGCCTGCTTGATACGCCGGCGAAAGAGCACACAGAGTACGCGTCGGTCAGTGGACGTTACGTTGACGTCGAGCGCACGCGGCAATTGTGGGCAGAGTACCGCGGTCCGCAGGCGTTGCGCGATGGACCGCGTTGGGTGGACGATGCGTCGTTGTCGATTCCTATCGCCTATGTGATGACGGCGCAGCTTCTCGCCGGTGGACTCGCCGCACGAGGCGACAGCGTGGCCGCCACGACCATGATGAACGAGACCACACAACTGGCTCGGCTGCTGCGACTCTCCCCGTGATCTACCAGCGTTGTCTGTGGCGAAGGTGTGCGTGAGCGGCTTGCGCCTACACGATTGCGGTGACCACCTGTGCGCCAGTCCATCGCTCACCCGGAGCGAGTTCAACGGGATGTTGCACCGTCGCCGTTTCCACGCACAACATCTCGCGTTCCTCGCCGTCCACAAAATCCGCCTTGCCGCGTAACGCCGTGTCACCCGGATTCCACACGACGGCGTCCCGGAACCCACGTTGCTCGATTCGTAGCGCGCGATGCGGTTCGCGAATCTCAAGTGAACCACTCACGTCGTAGTACACGCGATCGATTTCATTCCTGATGGCGATGTGCGGTTCGCTGTCTACGAACTCAAGTCGCCCCTGCAGTGCATCGCGATAGCGCGTGCCCGCGAGACCAGTGACAACGGTGCGATGCGAGTCGCTGACTCGAAAATACGGATGCAGCGCAGCAGTAAAGGTGAACCGTGCGTCGCCTCTATTTTCAATCGACAGCATGATGTCGAGCGTTGGCCCGCCAATCAGCACCGTGAGGTCCGCCCGGAATGCGTGCGGCCAGATGTCACGCGTGGTCGCGTTGTCCGTCAGCTTGAGTCGGGCGCGTGCCTGATCGCCAACGTTGTCGATGCTCCGCAGCGTCCATGGCATCACACGAACGAATCCGTGCTTGGGCAAGGGTCCTTCCAGCCCAAACTGCGGGAAGATCACGGGCACGCCGCCACGAATGGACGCACCGGCACCAAACGCCGAGCGTACACTGACAAACAAGCGATCGTCTGTCGCGCCGGCCGGCGTCCACGAGGTGACGTGCGCCCCGTTCGTGGTGAGCTGTGCCGCCGCGCCGTCTGTTGTGCTGAGCAGAATCGTCGCGTCGTCGCGTACGCTCACGTCAGACTGAAGAACGGGTTAAAGATCACGCCGAACACGTTGCCGAACGGATCACGCACCGCTCCAATGCGAATACCATCGCCCACATCCTGAATGGGTTCATGGTCGGTTGCCCCTTTGGAAATCAGTCGCGCATACGACGCATCCGCGTCGGCAACGCCCCAGTATGCAACGCCAGCATCGCTGCGGTGCATGTCGGCCGTTTCGTCGGGGATGAGTCCAAGCTCATACCCCCCGACGTTGTAGCCCACATAGTACGGTTGATCGAAATACGGCTCGAAGCCGAGGACGTCAGTGTACCAGGCTTTGGCAGCCACAAGGTCGCGCACGCGGTAACCCCCCGTGCGCAAGCCGAGGAAGTGTTCGGACATAAATACGGTGTGAACAGGTGAAGATCGAAGTCGCGAAAGGCTACAGCTCCCAGCCTTTGCGATACACGCGGGTGAGGTACTGGTTCGCTTCTGGAATGTTGGTGACCTGCATCGATGCGCCGTCATACAGCAGTTTGCGGCCTTGTCCGGCGCGCAACGCGACGATGCCGAGCAGCATCGTCTCGGTCAGTTTCGCCGCGTAGTCAAACGGTGAGCTCACTGATGCTTCCCCTTTGCACGCGGCGATCCAGTTGTGCTCGTGCGGCACGGTCACACGGGGGAAGGTTTTCTTTACCTCAAGCGCCTTCTTCTGAATTGCTTCCGGATAACATGTTGGCGACGCGCCGTACGTGCTGTAAGAGAGCGTGCCTTTGTCGCCTACAAAGTAGCCACCGCCGCCGTCACCCTTCGGCAGCACCACATCATCCGGCAAATGCGGCGGACGTGGCGGCATCAAGCCACCGTCGTACCACAGCAGCTTGACCGGCGGTTGTGAGCCGCGCGCGCCAAACTCGTACTGCACAAGCGTCGCCATCGGATACGTCGCTGGCGTTTTTTCACCGCCGCCCCACGGTGTTGACGTCGCCGAGATGCTGGTTGGGTACTCAAGTCCAAGTGCCCAGAACGCTTGATCGATGAGATGCGCGCCCATGTCACCGATCGAGCCAACACCAAAGTCAATCCAGCCGCGCCACGCGAACGGATGATACGCGGGATGATACGGAATCTCCGGTGCGGTGCCGAGGTAGAGATCCCAGTTGAGGCCATCAGGTGGTGCTTGCTGTGCGGTGGTCATCGCGGCAAGCGTTGCCCGATCAACGGTGCCTTGATTCCACTGTCGTGGAGACGCAGGTCCCGGATATGGCGGTGGTGGCGGTGGCGCATTCGCCGCCGGTGCGGCTGGTGGTGTCGGTGCCGGCGCGTTTGGATTCCGTGGGCGCGGAATGCCTTGCGCCCAATAACCAACAGGGCGATCGGTCCACACATGCACCTCGCGCACTTTGCCAATCACGCCGGACGCAATGAGTTCCATGATGCGTCGTGATCCCTCGGCCGAGTGACCCTGATTGCCCATCTGCGTCACGACGCCGGTTTCCTTGGCGGTGCGAGCAAGCAAGCGCGCTTCGTACACCGAGTAGGTGAGCGGCTTCTGCACATAGACGTGTTTCTTCATCGACATCGCCATGTGCGCTATGGACGCGTGCATATGATCAGGCGTGGCGACGAGTACCGCGTCGATGTCTTTTTGCTTCTCCAGCATCACGCGAAAGTCCGAGTACTTCGTCGCTTTCGTGTACGCCTCGGATAGCGCCGTGTTGGCTGCCGTGACCTCGCCGCGGTTGGGATGCATTCGTCCCCACAAACCGCGTTCGACGTAATTGAAATCCACATCACAGACAGCCACGATGTTCTCGCCCGTCATCATCGCCATGTTGTTCATGCCCATGCCGCCGATGCCCACGCAAGCGATGTTCAACTTGGCACTCGGTGCGATGTACCCGGGGCCGCCAAGCACATGACGCGGCACAATCATGATGCCGGCCGCAAGCTTCGCGGAGTCACCGACGAAATCGCGGCGGGAATAGATGTCGGACATATCGTGGTCGCAGTGAAGGGGAATGTCAGGACGACGTCAGGTCGATCGCCGTGGATGCATCTGATGTCGCACTACACGTGTGTGGCCGAACGCCATCGCTCAGCGATCAACGCGTGGCCAGCGGCAGTTGGGTGCACACCGTCGGCGGCCCAATACGCCGCGCCAGTTTTCTCGGCGGCTTTGTCAAACGGTTGTTGCAACGGCACCCACGTTGCCCGGGCCTTCACAGCAACGCGCGCCGCGGCGGCGCGACGCTCGTCAAATGCCGGGAACCAACTGGCATCGACTGCGCCAATGCGCAACACAAATGGTTCCAGCACCACCAGCGTCACACTCGGCAATGCCGCCCGCGTACGCGCCAATAGCGCGCCGAATTGTTGCTCGTACTCGGCCGTGGTGCCGGCATACGTTTTGGTCTTCGTGTGCCAGTAATCGTTCACACCAACCAGCACGCTGACGATGTCAGGTTTGAGCGCGATCGTGTCCGCATCCCATCGCGCGTCGAGATCTGGCACTTTGTGGCCGCTCACGCCGCGATTGTAGAACTGCCAACCGTCACCCGGATGCTGTTGCAATACCGACGACGCGATGAGCAGCGGATAGCCGTTGCCGAGTGCTACGGCCGCGTTGGCGGCGGTGACTGTGCGACTTCGGCCCGTATCGGTGATGGAGTCGCCCTGGAACAGCACGACGCGACCTGCCGGCGCACGATCGCTAACGTCAAGATCCCGCGCTTCGCGATGCCGCAGTGTGTCGGCGAGGAGACGATCGATCGGCGCGCCCACGGCCACGGCGACCGATGCAGCGGTGAGGGTGACAAAGCGACGTCGGGAGAATGAGTCAGGCATCTTTGGCGGCAGCGGGCGGGAACGACGGGCCGGTTCTTCGGCGCACCGTGATGATGTAACCTCTGCGCAGCGCGTCGTCGAGACGTCATATCCTCAGCTCGCCGAACCGCCGGATGCGGACCCGCGTCGTGTTGTGGGAGGGGCAGTCGGAGAGTCCATGCTCCGACTGCCTATCCCGATTCGCCAAGGACAGGGTGAGGGTGCTGTCGTCAATGAGGTGCACGGGCCTCACCGCACAGAGATTTGCACCATCTCTTGCTCCGGGGATTAGTCTCTCGGTTTGGGGTACTGCGATACCATACAGATTGCACTCTGAGAGAATCGAAGGTGCGGATCCCGAGTATCGCACCGCAGCGCGCGTTCTACACCAACTCCATGCGCAGCGAGCGCCCGACAGCGTGCGCCGCCTTAGTGAGGGTGGTGAGAGTGCTGTCGCGCTCAGGATCAAGCAGCCGCTCAAGAGCCGAACGGCTCGTGTCCATCCGCCGGGCCATTTCGGATTTGGTGATGCGCTGTTCGCTCATTTGCTCTGTGATCTGCCGCGCCAGCACGCGCTTGATCGCGGAGGCGGTCACCTCGTCGTAAATCCCCTCATCTTGGAGCCAGCTATCAAAACTGGACCCTGTGTGTTTGTTCGTCATAGTCCTTCTCCTCTCTTGTGTTCTTTCATGCGCTTGATCGCGAGATCCCGATCGTGCTTGGGCGTTTTTGGGGTCTTCTTCACAAAACCGTGCAGCAGGATCATCTGGTTGCCCGGGACATAGAAAAGCACCCGGGCAATCCGTCCCGAATGTCACTGCGGACCTCCCACAGACCGCTGCCCAGGGAGTCGACCAGCGGCTTACCGAGCGGCCAAGCGAATTCCACGTCCTTGATGTCGGTGCCGATCGTTTTTCGGTCGTCCGGCTCCAGCCCCAACAGCCACTCCCGAACCGGCTCCCCGCCAGCAGCCGTGCGGTAGAACTTCGCGTAAATGCGCTTCATCGCCGGGCCCATTATGTACTGTACCACGTACGGTACAGATTGGGAAGGACAGAATTCACCCTCCTTGCCTCTCCCCCACAGGGACAGTGCGCCATCCATCGCCACCCGAAAGGCTACGCGATAGATCCTTGGCGAAACAGAGAAAGAGTTGCTTTTTGATTATCGATATCGCGGCAACACCTATTCACTGTCCCTTCGTTTGTTGTCGCGAAAGGAAATCAGCAGGAAATCCTCCAGGTCGTCCTCCCATTTCGCAAGCTCGATATGCTTGGCGTTGGATGGCGAATAGACATGCCCGGGGATCAGGAATGCGTTGGTCGCCCGCATGTTTGCATCGAGGTCCCAGACCCTACGTGCGACGATGATGCCGCCCGGACGGCTAGAAACGGAGCAGACGTGCCGGTGTCACGCGAGCCGGGTCGCCGACGTAGGCCCAGCGCACGTTGGTCATGTACTTCTGGGCAGCGTTGCGGATGTCTTCCGGGGTCACGGCGCGCAGGTCGTCCACGAACTTCGACGCGCGTCGGAAGTCGCCCTGATACATCTCGGCGCGAGCCAGCAAGTTGGCCTGATCGGCGTTGGTTTCATTGTCGAGGAAATAGTTGACGATGAACTGCTGCACGAGTCGCTCGAGCCCTTCCACCGTGATCACCCCGCTACCCAACTCCTGGATCTGCTGTCGCATAATGCCGAGCACTTCGTCTGGCGACGTAGTCGTGACGTAGAGGCCCCCGAGTGCGAAAGCGCGTTCGACAAAGGCCGCGTTCACCTCATAGGAGAGGTTGCGACGCCCGCGTACTTCAGCAAACAGTCGACCGGACAGCACTGCGGCAGCGAGACGCAGCGCCGCATAGTCTTTCGACGTCGCCGGCGGGCCCTTGTAATAGCCTTGCAGGTAGTTCGTCGGCAACGCGCGTTTGACGATCGTGAACGCGGTTGGCAGCGTCGCCGGTGGTGTGGGTGGCGTCCACGCGTAGTTGCCGCGCGGCAGTCGTCCAATGGTTTCGCGTACCAGTTTCTCCACACGCGTGCGTGAGACATTGCCCACCACTACTAGCAACATGCGCGACGTCACCATCTGCTTGCTCTGGTATGCACGCAAATCGGCAACGCTCAGTTTCGACAGTGACGCTTCGGTGCCAATCGGATCGCGTGCGTACGGATGACCAACGAACGTGATGCTATCGGCGAGGTAGTCGAGTAACGCCTCCGGGCTATCCGTGCGTTGCTTGATCCCGGTGACGAACTGTTCGCGCACAAGCTCCAGGTCGGCGGGCTCTAGTCGTGGGGCAATTATCCGGTCGGCCAGAATTGCCCACGTTGAATCGAACCCCGCGACGGTTGATCGCAACGCCACGGTGGTCCAGTCAAGCCCCGGACTCACGCCAATCGCGCCACCGAGTCGCGCCATCTTTGCCCGGAGTACGTCGCGCGGATATTTCTGTGTGCCACGCTCACTCGCTTCGAGCAGGAACGATTCGATGCCCTGCGTGTCGTCGGTATTCTGATTGACACCGCCGAGCAGATAGAGGTTGGCGGCAACAACGGTATTGGCAGACACGCGACGGAGAATGACGCGCACGCCGCTCACTTCAAAGCGCATCGTGAGCGAGTCGTCACCCATCACTGCCGGTGAGAGTGTGACATCAGACTCTGTCACGTCGGTTTTGGTTGCGACTTTGGCCGGTGGCTTGAGTGCTGGTTTGGTGACCGTTTTGGACGGCGGCCGCTTGGTTGTTGCTTGCGCCAGTGCCTGAACTGATACGCCTGCTTGCAGGAGCATCAGCATCGTTGCCATCCATACGCGTGCGTCTGTGCGCACGCTCGTGTACGCGTTCACGGGCGCACCGTCGGGCGTTTGGCGGGCACGAGCAGCTCCGCTTCCGTCAACCCAATGCCTTTACGCGCTTCGGCCGACATCAGCACGTTGGTGACACGCGGCTTGCCCGCGATATAGGTGCTGGTGTACCGCAGAAGATCCGTGATGCGTTGCTGCGCCATTTGGTCGGTGTATCCCATGAAGTAGTCGAGACTGGCCACGCTCCACCAAAAGCCAATCGTGTGCGCAATCTCTGATGCCTTCTCAATGCCAAACGCACTCGAGACGGCGCGCTGCGCTTTCACCGATTCCAACTCGGACGGCGTGATGTACGTTGGGTCGGTGAAGCGTGCAATCTCGCGCTCCAACGCCGCTATCGCCGGTCGCAGTTTCTCGGGCGTCGTTTGTCCGCTAATTGAAATCGGCCCGACCTGATTCAGTGTGAAGTAGTTGACCACAACACCCTGCCAGAGTCCGCTGTCCACCAGATTCTTCTGAAATGTCGACCCCGGTGTGTTGAGCACATCACTGAATACGTCAGCCGCGTATGTCGCCCCAGGGTCTTTGCCAACGCTGGGCCCCTGCCACTGCAGCAACACGGCGACGGCGTTGATCGGTTCTTCAATGATGGACGCTTTGTTGCCGGTGAGCGGCGGGATTGGTGGAATGGGATCCGCGACAAACGGGTCCGCACCGCGCGGCCAATCGCCATACACTGTTTCGGCGAGAGCGAAAATCTTGTCGGGGTTGACGTCACCGGTGACGATCAGCGCGCAGTTGTTCGGCACATAGTATTTGCGTTGAATGACGCGCATTTGTTCAGGCGTCACGTTCTTGAGCACGACGCGATCACCAATCGTGTTCTTGCGACTGAACTGTCCCGGGTACAGCAGTTCGGTCGCCTTTTGCTGAAAGGCAAAGCCGGGTTCTGCTTCATTGCGATCGTACTCGCCGAGCACAACTTCTTTCTCGCGAGCGAGTTCGTCTTCGCGAAAGGATGGATTGCGGAGCGCACTGGCGAGAAAGCGCAGTCCACCCTCGACGGAATCGGCGGGCAGGGTGAGATAGTAGTTGACGCGTTCTTCCTGCGTGGTGCCGTTGAACTTGGCGCCGAGTTCCGCCGACCGATCGTTGAAGGCGTCGGCGTCGGCGAGATCTTTGTTGGCCTTGAAGAACATGTGTTCGTACATGTGCGCGAGGCCTGAATACTCGGGCGGCTGCGTAAACGCGCCGTTGCGCACGTTGATTTCGAGCGTTGCGAGTGGAATGCCGTGATTCTCAATGACGATCACCTCCATACCGTTCGCCAGCAGTTTGCGCCGGAGCACTTTCTCGAGCTCGGCGCGGGACTGCGCCTGTGTGGCATTCGGCAGCATGGCCGTCAATGCGAGACAAAGCGTCGCACCATAGAGGCGAATCGATCGCAACGACCGGAGAAAGCCAGACATTCGGTGGAGGGTGTGGGAGATCGTCAGGAGCTGCTGGGGCCGCATGGGGCGATACCCCCGCCCTTATTGAAAGGTACAGTCGAAGTGGAGCTGTCGCGGAGCGCTGGGACGCCGGAGCTTTGCTACGCTGGTTCTGTCGCGCCTGCGGCTGGGTTGACCGGCGTGTGGGGTGGACGTGGCGCGCTCCAGCCCGTACTCTCGACTTCTCCCTGACTTCTGAGGCATGTTATGCGCGGAACCAAGTCTGTGGTCGTGGCGCTGTTGCTGGCGCTCGTGATGTTGCCGAACGCGGTGCATGCGCAACAGAAGCAGCGCGGCGATCGCAATCGGATCAGCAAGGACGATCTGACGGAAATTCTGGCGACGGTGACCACGGGCTATGACGTGGTGCGTACGTTGCGCCCGCAGTGGCTCAACCCGCCCGCGCTCCGGCAATCGACCGCGACGGTGATGGGCGACGGTGGCGGCGCTACTGACGTGGTCGTTTACATAGACGATCTGCGGCAGCAGTCCAAGGATGATTTGAAGACCGTCAAGGCGGCGGCAATTTTGGAGATCAAGTATCTCGACCAGAACCGTGCGATTCAGATGCGCGGGCCTGGGCATGAGATGGGCGTGATCGAAGTGACCACGATAAACAAACGCAAATGAGATGAGTGTGGTGGGAGAACAGCATTGAACCACAGGGATCACAGGGGGCGCGAATAGCCAAGGCGTACCTCATTCTCAAAGAGCAAAGGAAGGCAACTATAAAGAAGGATGGGAATGCAATCAGCCTCGCGAGTCGAGATCTCTGTGTACCCTGTGCCCCCTGTGGTTCAAAGCAGTTGCGGTTGTTGCAATAAAGTAGTCATATGACTACTTTATGGCATGGCTAATCGGGCGGCGCCTCCCCACCTCCACACTCCCCTCAGTGTGCTGCTTGGTACACGAGCGAAGGTTGGCTTGCTTCGGCTGCTGTCCGCCGAAGGAGAGGCGCTGTCGCAACGTGAGCTCGCGCGGCGCGCTGGCCTTACTCTGCGCAGTGCGCAACAGGCACTCAGCGAGTTATACGCGCTCGGTGTGGTGACGCGCATGGCAGGCGGGCGCGATCATTTGAGCGTCTTCAACAGCGCGCATGTGCTGGCGCAGCCGCTCGCGGCGCTGTTCATCGCCGAAGGGTCCATGGCGCGACAGCTGCGCATCGCGGTTGTCACTGCCGCGACCGGCAACAACGACGCCCCACTCGGATTGTATCTGTTTGGCAGTGTGGCGCGCGCGCAAGAAACGTTAGCCAGCGATGTCGACGTGTTACTGATTGCACGGTCGCACGCGCACCGGGATGCGTTGCTAGACCGGGTCCTGGATGCCACCGCCTCGTTCCACACCGCCTTTGGAGTCCGCGTCGCACCACTGGCGTTCACCATACGCGACGCAAAGCGCGGATGGGCCGCTGGGACCGCGCCGTGGAGTGACATCTCGCAGGATGCAACCTCCCTGCTAGGTCCACCACTTGCCGAGTTGCTGAAGTGATGGCGCGTACCGATCGGGCCAAGGTGACTGATCCGTCGCGCGCCGATAGCTACGCCGAGGTCGGGCGGCGCCTGCTGTTGGCCGCACGCGCGATTTCTGGTCAGGGCGATGTTCGTCACGCAAGCGCGCTCGCGATCCTTTCGGTGCACACGGTCATCGCCTTCGCCGACGCGGTAACCATCCATTCCGGTGCGCGGCGTTCGACGAGCGCAGATCACACGGCGGTCCTTGCCCTGCTAAAAAGTGTGCTGGGCAATCGGCTGCCTGAGCGAATCGCCAGGGATGTGCAACGTGTGATCGCGGAGAAGCATCATTACGAGAACCAATGGTATGTCGCAGAACTCCCCGACGCCCGCGCACTGCTCGATCGCGCCGAACGTTTTGCGGCGTGGACAGAAGAGTGGATCAACGTGACCCCTCGGGCGCGAGATCGGTAGGTTCCTCCAGCGTGAGCTAGGCGCAGGCGCACCCTTAGTTTTTAGGAATGACTCCCGAACAGATCGCCGAGCGCCTGTGCCCCACGCTGGACCGCACGCGCGTGCGGTTGCGTGAACCGCTGGCGCCATACACCACGTTTCGCATTGGTGGGCCAGCCGACGTGCTGTTCGACGCGACAGGCGCCGACGAACTCGCTGTTGCCATCACCACCGCGCGCGCGCACGACATTCCGTGGTTCGTGCTCGGACTCGGCGCGAACATTCTGGTCGGCGATCGTGGCGTGCGTGGGCTCGTCATTCGCAATCGCGCAGCAGCACATCACATGAGCGACGACGGCGTCTTGTGGTCAGAGAGCGGTGCTGTCGTGCAGGACCTCGTGCTCGAGACCGTGCGAAGTGGATGGTCTGGGCTTGAGCACTACGTGGGTATCCCGAGCACGGTGGGCGGCGCGCTGTGGCAGAATCTGCACTTTTTGTCGCCCGCACCGGAACGCGAGCGCACGATGTTCATCGCCGAGGTCTTTCGCTCGTGCGAGATCCTCGGTGAAGATGGCGTGCGCCGAAGTGTCGGCGCCGACTATGTGCAGTTTGGCTACGACGACTCCATCTTTCACCACACGCGCGATGTGGTGCTCAGCGCAACGTTGCAACTGGCACGCGTCGACTCGGCGGCGTTACACCGCGTCTTGCAGGAGAACTTGTCGTGGCGTGGCTCGCGACATCCGTGGCTCGCCGTGCATCCGAGTGCCGGGTCGATCTTCCAGAAGATTGAGGGCGTGGGTGCGGGCCGCTTGATCGATCAGTGCGGCCTCAAGGGATTTCGCATTGGTGATGCGCAGATCTCGCATATTCATGCGAACATTCTTGTCAACTTGGGGACCGCAACGGCGGCAGACGTCCGCGCGGTGATTTCGCACGCGCAAGCGACGGTGCGAGAACGGTTTGGACACGAACTGCAGGTGGAGATTGGGTTTATCGGCGAGTTCTGAGCAACGCGCAACCGCCTCTCAGTTCAACGCGTTGGCTTCTGCCCGCAGTGGGTGAACATCCAGGCAACCGCGTGCGGCGTGGGCGATGAAACACGCTTGAGCAGTGTGTCGTAGTGACTTGGTAAGTTCGTCATCACAGACCTCGCGGGAGTTCCTCGCCAGCGGTTGTTGCTACCCTCCTCCAGTCTCCACATGCACACATCGTCGAGTGTTCGCACCGTGTTCGTCGCGATGAGCAGTCTGGCGTTGCTCGCCGGTTGCTCCAGCCACGTGGAAATGTCGGCCAAGGATAGTTCCGGCGCGCTCAAGGTCGCCTTCGGCGATGAGGCCGCACGCAAGGCCCCCGTTGGTCCGAATGACGTGCGCATCACGAGCAAGGATGGTGTGTTAGTGCTCTCGCTTGTCGGCGACGAGGTGCGCATGCAACTCTCCGACAGCCTGCGCAGCGCGGTCGGTGCCAGCATCGACGCCAAGGATTACTCAAGCGACGGCATGGAAGGACTTGGCAAGATCATGGCCAAAGCAGTGTCGGACGTGGTGACTGGAGCGATGGGTTTTGTCGTGCGCGTGCCCGTGGCCGACGTTGAAAACCTGCGGTTCGACGATGGTCATATTCGGTTCGACATCCGAAACAGTGACGGGCACGTAAACATCGACAGTGATACACGCCGAAACGCGGTGTTTTCCGAGAAAGACGCGCGCAGGTTTATTGACGCCGTGAACGCGCGTTCGACCGCCTCCTAGCGCACGTCGCCCGTCTCCTGCTCTCGTTGACGCGCGGGGGCACACGATGGGTGCCCCCAATGAACAGATTGCTCTAGGCGAGCTCTAGGCGCCTTGCACCTTCCCATAGCCGGATTGCGAAACGCACCTACCGGGTGGCGCGTACAACTGGTGTACCCTCCAGTTCTCACACCCTCGTCCTCGTTGCCGTGCCCCTTCGTCGTCTCTGGCTGGCTCTCTTCATAGTAGCAGTAGCCGTTACCACCACCGCCCGTAGTGCGCGCGCCCAAACGGTTGATGTCATTCGCGGTCGCGTCACCGGCACCGACAGTTTGCCGCTCGAGCGCGTCGCCGTCGTCGTCACGTCCATTTCCGGTAACGTCAACCGCACCGCGAGCACTGATCGGAACGGCCGCTTCACCGTCACCTTCCCGAACGGTGACGGCGACTACATCGTCTCCATGACGATCATTGGCTATACGTCCAAGCGATTCGAGATCAAGCGAGCGGCCGACGAAGACTTTCTGCTCGCCGACGCCCGACTGTCCAAGATTGGCGCAGTCCTCGACGCCGTGAGAGTGACAGCAGCACGCGACAAAGTCACCCGCGGTGAAGCACAGGCCGACATCAGCGGCACCGAACGGCAAGTGCAGAACTCAGCGTTGCCGCCAAGCTCAATCGGCGACATCGCGGCCATGGCGGCATCGCTCCCGGGCGTACAGCTCGTGCCCGGGCAAGACGGCACCATGAACGGCTTCTCTGTCCTTGGACTGGGCGCGGACCAGAACAACACGACGCTCAATGGTCTCGCCTTTGGTGGCGACGGATTTCCGCGTGACGCACAAATCATGAGCTCACTCGTCACGTCACCGTATGACGTGTCACGCGGTGGATTCAGCGGTGGACAGTTCCGGTTGCAAACGCGCCCTGGTACGAACTTTATTGGCCGCGGATTGAGCACGGTGCTCGACGCGCCACAATTGCAGTGGGCCGATCGCGCCGCGACGTCGCTCGGCCAGAAATACTCCAGCGCATCACTGGGCGGGGCGGTGTCGGGACCGGTGGTGTTCGACAAAGCGTTCTACAACGTGGCATTTCAGCTCGGCCGACGTGGCAACGATCTACAGACGCTACTTAATACCGATCCTGTCGGCCTGCAGGCATCCGGTATCTCCGCCGATTCGGCCACCCGACTCGTGTCGTTGCTGAATACCGCGCGTATTCCCACGCTCTTTGGCGCACTACCCGACAACCGCTTGGCCGATCAGGGCTCGCTTATTGGCGCCGTTGATTTTACCCCACCCACCTCGTCATCCGGCACCGCATACAACCTCACGTTTAGCGGCAGCTGGAACAAACAAAACCCGGCCACGTCGCTGACAACGTCACTCCCAACGACAAGCGGCGAACGCACATCACTCAATGGCGGTTTGCAGGCGCGACACAGCAGCTATTTCTCGTTGCGATCACTTGGCGTATTGACAGAAACCACCGTTGGCGTGAGCGGGTCGAGCAACAACGGCTCACCGTATGTGGACTTGCCGAGTGGTCGGGTGCGGGTGAACTCCACATTTGCGGACGGCAGCACGGGCGTGCAGACGCTGGCCTTTGGTGGCAGCCCGATTCTGGATGCGTCGCAGCGCACGAGCAGCATCAACGCGCTCAATACGATGTCGTGGTTCAGTGGCAACAACAAACATCGTCTCAAGCTGGCAACCGAACTCCGCCGCGACGGTAACACACAAGACCAAACCACAAACCGGCTCGGTACGTTCTCCTACAATTCGCTCGCCGAATTGCAGGCGGGCGTTCCCGTATCGTTTGTGCGCTCGCTTATTCCGCGCACGCGCGACGCGAGCATCGCGGTCGGTGCAATCTCACTTGGCGATTCGTGGCGTCGCACCACGAATCTGCAGTTTCAGTATGGTGTGCGTGTTGACGCGAACCATTTTCTCGACGCGCCCACGCGCAACACCGATCTTGAGCGCGTGCTTGGCGTGCGCAACGATCGCGCACCAAATGGCGTGTTTGTCAGTCCGCGGCTCGGTGTGTCGTGGGCGTACGGTACCGCGGCGCAGATTGGTGCGTTTCAGGGTGCGTTCCGCGGGCCGCGCGCGGTGGTACGCGGCGGCGTTGGCGTGTTTCAGAACACACCGGGCGCGACGCTCATTGGACCAGCGATCGACAACACCGGCCTGGCCAGCGCCGTGCAGCAGCTTGTGTGCGTGGGGCCAGCAACGCCGATTCCGAACTGGACCAACTATGTCGACCCGACACGCATACCGAGTGTCTGTGCGGATGGCAGCGGCGGTACGGTCTTTGCGAATTCGGCGCCGAACGTGACGCTCTTTGCCAAGGGGTTTCGTTCGCCGAGCAGCGTCCGTTCGAATCTGAGCTGGACGGGTGCGATCCTGAGCAACCGGTTCAATGCGAGTCTGGACGGCACGTTGTCGTACAACACCAATCAGGCCAGTTTCATCGATCGCAACTTCGCGCCAACGACGCGGTTTGCGCTCCCCGACGAAGGGCAACGACCGGTGTTCGTTCAGCGCACCAGCATCATCCCGTTCACTGGCGCCATCGCCGCCGGAGACGCCCGCGTGGTGTCGCAGTACAACCGCGTGACCGAGCAACTGTCAGACCTGCGCTCGATGAGTCGGCAGCTGAGCGTGCGATTGTCTCCGCTGACGTTCAATTCGTCATTTACATGGAGCGGGAGCTACACGTATTCCAACGTACGCGAGCAGTTTCGTGGATTCAGCAGCACGGTCAGCAATCCGCTCAGCGTAGAGTGGGGACGTTCCGGTTTCGACTCGCGGCATCAACTCGTCTACAATCTCAACTACAACGCGTTCGACCTCATTCGCTTTAACTGGTCGGGACAGTTCCGCTCTGGCACGCCGTTTACACCAACGGTGATTGGTGACATTAACGGTGACGGTTTCTCGAACGACCGCGCGTTTCTCTTCAATCCGTCCGCAACGACTGATGCAACACTCGCCGCTGCAATGCGTGCGCTGATCGACAATGGGTCGAAGGCAGCACAAGACTGTCTGTCGCGACAACTAGGCACATTGGCGGGTCGCAACAGTTGTCAGGGACCCTGGGCCACGTCGGCCAATCTGTCGATCTCGTTCAATCCCATCAAAGTGCGCATGCCGCAGCGTGCCACGCTGTCCTTCAACATCACCAACCCGCTCGGCGCGGCCGATCTCGTGCTGCACGGCGAGAACAAGCTGCGCGGCTGGGGACAGCAGCCGTTTGCCGATCCGTCACTATTGTATGTTCGCGGCTTCGACCCGGTGAATGGGCGCTACAAGTATGAAGTGAACCCACGCTTCGGCTCCACCAACCCAACGTTTAACCAGTTCCGCAATCCGGTGAGTATCACGGCGTCACTGCGGTATGACATCGGTCCCACGCGCGAGCGGCAGATTCTCACACAGTCGCTGGATCGTGGGCGCAATCACGCGGGCGTGAAGACGCCGGAACAGCTCATTAAGGCACAGTTTGGCAACGGCGGCGTACAAAACCCCATGGCCACACTGTTGCGCGATCAGGACACGCTCAAACTGTCGGCCACACAAGCGGACAGTCTCGCGACGATGAATCGGCGCTACACCATCTTTCTCGACTCGGTGTGGTCGCCAGTGGCGCGCGATTTTGCCAAGCTGCCCGACGCGTACAATCGCGGTGCCGCGTATGATCGCTATCAACGTGCGCGGGAAGCGTCGATCGATCGACTCATTGCGCTGGCGCCGGTCATTAAGGGACTATTGACCGCGGAGCAATTCCGTCGCGTGCCATCGTTTGTGGCGAGTACGCTGGACAAACGGTATCTCGCGTCGATTCGCTCCGGTACAGCGGGCAGTGCTGGTGCCGGTCCGTTTCAGATGGGTGGGTTTGGTGGTGGCGGTGGGCAGCTCGGCGGTGGTGCTGGTGCGGCAACGTTCATTGCGAGATAGCTGGATCGTAACTGTAGTTGAACCACGGCGGGATCGTGAAC
>JAYSVL010000229.1:0-2095 GCA_043718595.1 Gemmatimonadaceae bacterium | reverse complement strand
GGGGGCACTGCTGGAAGCGGCGGAGCAGCAGTCGGGCCGCTCCGCGAGCAGCAGCGACGAGTCAACGCGGACCGCAGAGATGGGTGAACGCCCCACCGGCCAGTGATCCCTTGCCGTCGAGCGCGTACTCTTGAAATCGCCCTTGGGTGTTTTGATGGGCGGTTGCAGCACGGCCCGAACCGTCGCTGTCACGATGCCATTGGCGCGCGAAACCGATCGCGCCTCGAGCATCACCGGTGTGCCCACCGAAGTCACTCCGATCTTGGTGAGTTGCTGTACGTGAGCCACGCTGGCGAACGACCGGAGCATGTACACGGTTGTACTCGCGACGCCGCAACGGAGAAGAACTGGTGCGATCACTTCAGCGTCCCCGCGAGTTCTTCGTACACTTTGCGCACGGCAACGGGCGCCTGCTGATCCACCAGAAACCAGCTGGCGTATGGTCCCCACCGGGCCTGCTTGACGGCGTCGTCTACCGTTAGTCCCAACGAACGCAAACGCGTCACCTCGGCGATTACCGCGCGCAGCGACTCTCTGAATGTGACCAACTCTTCTCGTGACGCCGCCGGCTCCTCAATGAAACCGTGTCCTGGTACATAGCGCGTGGCGTTCATCGCAAGCGCGCGGTCCACCGTTCGCATCCACTCACTCGGATACGCGGAACGCATCGCAGGAAACACACGGTTGAGATACGCCTCGCTCATGAACAGGATCTTGGTTGCCGGCAGATACACCATCAAGTCGCCGCCGGTATGCGCGCGGCCAAGAAATCGAACATCGA
This sequence comes from Gemmatimonadaceae bacterium, assembly GCA_043718595.1. Taxonomy (GTDB): domain Bacteria; phylum Gemmatimonadota; class Gemmatimonadetes; order Gemmatimonadales; family Gemmatimonadaceae; genus Gemmatimonas. Next base: position 1,314 of record JAYSVL010000229.1, on the reverse strand, counting down.
CCTTCATGGTGCCGACATCAACGATCTCCTGGTCAGCACGCATCGCGTTTGGCGGCACGACCACACGACGAGTGGCAGGGGCCGCCGCTGAGTCGCGCTTTAGTTGGGCCAGTGACGTCGCATGCACGATATAGGTGATGCCCGCCGGGAGAACGCTGTTGCCGGCGGTGTGGTCGCCATGGTCGGAGCCCACCACGTACCACTTGATGGGGAGCGGAGTGATGGTCTTGATGCGATCAAGCATCGTTTGCGTAGCGGCAGGGCTCCCTTGGCCGTCGGCCACCAGCACACCGCTGGTCCCCACGACAATCAAGCTGACCGTGGTGAAACCGGGTTGGCGGATCTCCTCGTAGCCGTACACGTTGGTGGCCAGTGGCACCAGGCGTGGAAATGCCGACAGCGGAATGCCGCGCTGCGTCGGATAGGCGGTCCGCTTTGGAAACACACCGGGCTGGTGACAGCTGGCCAACAGCAATGCCGAGCCGAACGTGATGGCCGAGGCGTAATTCTGGTGTGGTACGCGGAAGAGTGTCATCGAGGTGCGACGGGCCAGAGGGAGTCGTTTCAACGGCCAGCGAGCGACCGGGAGCGCCGCGAATATCGCCACGCGAGATTCTGCGGGCTAGCCCGTCACGCGCCGTCAGACGTCCAGCCTACCCTCGTTCCTTCCATTAACTTTCAGGGTATCACTCTCTTCATTCGATACTGACGGAGAACACCATGGGTATTTCTTACGGCGCGATGACCGCACCAGTGCGTACCGGTGCCGAGCGCGCAACGCTGGTACGACGCACGTATTCGCTGGTGCTGGCCGGTGTCGTTTTGACGGTGGCAAGCTGCGCGTGGACCATGTCACAGCCCTCCCTGATGGGACTCGTGGCGCGACATCCGTTTCTGTCGTTTTTCGCGACGCTCGCACCGCTCATCGGCGCGCAGTACTTCCGCCGACAGTTTCCCATGAACATCGGTCTGACGCTGCTGTTCACGCTGGTCCAGGGCGTGTGGATCGCGCCATTGGTCTATGTCATGGAGCAACGCCAGCCGGGCGTGTCTGGGCAAGCGGCGATTCTTACGCTCAGCACATTCGCCGTCCTCACCGCGTACGCGTTCCTCTCGCGTCGAGATTTCTCGGCGTGGGGTAGTTTTTTCGTCGTTGGCGTGTGGGTGCTGATCGGCACCTCGCTGCTCAATTTGTTCTTCCAGAACCAGTCTGCTTCCCTGTGGATCGCCGGCGCGACCGTGCTGGTGTTCAGCGGTATGCTGGTGTACGACACATGGCGTCTGCGCAATCAGTATGGTCCGGACGACTATGTG
>JAYSVL010000228.1:0-2095 GCA_043718595.1 Gemmatimonadaceae bacterium | reverse complement strand
TAACGAGAATTGGACTGTCTGGACCACGTGGAGAACGGCAAATGCTAAGTGTTGGACGGCCTGCACGCACTCACTGGCCAGCAAACGCTGCACTGGGTTTTTTCTACCGCGCTCGCTGGCAGCCCATCGTCCAAGCTGGACCTGCGGGCAGGAAACCGCAACTGTGCACCAATACAGTGCTTCCGGTGTCCTGACCCGCCGCAGCGGCACCGCGTTAGGCAGCGCAGAACGCAACGTAGCACGAACCGCCGCCGAGAGAGTCGCACGAGCGCATCTCAGCCTCCTGCTCGCGACCCGTCGGAGTCACCTGCCCGGTAAGTCCAGCGGGCTCCGAACACCAAGCCCGCCTTTGTTCAACACGTGCGTGTACAACATGGTGGTCGACACATCCTGATGGCCCAGTAATTCCTGCACCGTCCGGATGTCATAGCCCGACTCCAGCAAGTGCGTCGCAAACGAATGCCGAAACGTATGGCAGCTCACGCGCCGCTCCACACCGGCCAATCGCGCCGCTTCACTCACAGCGCGTTGCAGTACCGTAGGATGCACGTGCGTCGAGCGACGCTGACCGGTCGCGTCCTCCACATACTCGCGGCTCGCCGGAAACACCCACATCCACGGCCCACGCTGCGACGCGCCGGCACTCTTGCGATCGAACGCACCTGGTAGTTCAATGAAACCACCGCCCCTGGCGATGCGACGCATGAGCAGTGCGCGTGACGCCGTCATCTGCGCCGTCAGCCGTTCGTGTAACTGACGCGGCACCATCGTGACACGGTCGCGAGCGCCCTTGCCTTGGCGTACAAGAATCTCACCGCGCTCCATATCGATATCCTTGATGCGCAGTCGGCAGCACTCCATCAACCGCAGCCCGGAACCGTACAGCAGCATCGCCATCAACTGTGGCATGCCAGTCATCGCCGCGAGTACACGTTGCACGTCCGTGCGCGACAGCACGTTCGGCAGCGTGTGTGGACGCTTGGCCGGTGCGACACCTTCAAGGGCCGTCAACGGCTCACCAAGCACGTCGCGATACAGAAACTGCAGGGCGGCGTATGCCTGATTCTGCGTCGATGCGGCGATGCGACGCTCCTGCGCCAAGTGCGTGAGGAAGTCGCGAACAGCAGGGGCACCCAATACACGCGGATGACGACGTCCGTGAAACCGAATGAACGCGATCACCCAACGTTCGTACGCCTGCACAGTACGCGGACTGTACCGGCGCACGGCAGCGCGATCGCGAAGCACGCTCAACAGGGTGGGAGGCATCCCGTAACACTGCACTGGCGCCGCGAAGTCGCGTCACCGAAACTACGCCTGCCCTACCATCGCATTGCCGCGCTGCGCAGTCGCCGCGCTACTTCGGCGTCACACGAAACAGTCCACCGCTTGGCGTATTCTCGATCATCCACACGGCACCGTCCGGCGCGATCGCCACGTCACGAATCTGGTGCCCCACGTCCCATCGCTCCGACGCCGCCGCCCCGCCCTTTCCGTCAAACGTGATGCGGTTGAGCGTGCGCGTCGCCAAACCGCCCATCAGCGCCGAACCATTCCACTGCGGAAACATCACGCCCTTATAGAACGTGAGACTGCCGGGCGCGATAATCGGTGTCCAGTAAATGACAGGCTTCGCCAAATCAGGACGCGTATCGGGACTCGGGATCGACACACCGTTGTAGTTGACCGAATACGAGACTAGCGGCCACCCGTAGTTCTTGCCCACCTCAATCAGGTTGAGCTCGTCGCCACCGCGCGGTCCATGCTCCACTTCCCACAAACGACCGTCAGGCGCGAACGCTAACCCGTACGGTGTGCGAAATCCCGAGGCCCATGTTTCTGATGGCGTCAGATTGGGACCGGGAAACGTGTACGTGAAGACGGCCTTCGCACTCTTTGCCAATTCCGTGTCGCGCGGCGGATTGATGACATCGAGCGTCGCCTCACCAGTCTTGCCCGCCTGCGGATTGCCCGGCGCGGGTTTGCCGTCCAGCGTCAATCGCAAAATCTTCCCCAACGGTGAATTCGGATCCTGCGCCGGTGTCATGCGCTGACGATCGCCCACCGCGAGATACAGAAACTTCTTGTCGGGAGA
>JAYSVL010000227.1:0-2101 GCA_043718595.1 Gemmatimonadaceae bacterium | reverse complement strand
GCGCGCGTACTCGGATCGTCGGGGTGATCACCCGCGATGAGCGTCCCGTTCAGGATGTGCTAAACGACAGCACGAATGGCGCCATTGTGAGAGCCATTTGTGCAGTATCAATAGGGCCACTATTTGCCAAAGACCGGTGGCGCCAAGGTGCGACGAGACGTAGTTCCCAGCAGCAGTCGGTCACCCATCCCTTCGCCCCGGTACTCAAGACCATGCGCATGCCCAGATCCCATCGTGCGGTGCCCATGCTGCGAACGCTTGTCAGCACGCTGTTGCTCTCCGCGAGGCTGGCAGACGCGCAGAGCCGCGTGACTCCCGACACGCCGCGACCGATCGACGCTGGCTCGAGCCTGTGGACCGAAGAGCTCACATTCATGGAGGTTCGCGATCTGGTGAAAGCGGGTACGACGACCGTGATCATCGGAACTGGCGGGGTGGAGCAAAACGGGCCGTACGTCGCCGGCGGCAAACACAACTTTGTGTTGCAGACCGTGATGCCGTACATCGCACGGGCCGTAGGCAATGCGCTGCTGGCACCTATCGTGAAGTTCGTGCCGGAAGGACGCATTGAACCGACACCCGCCGGACACATGGCGTATGCCGGTACGATCAGTCTAGAAGCGGCAACGTTTGACGCCCTGCTCACCGACATCTGTCGCAGCTACATGGCGCACGGCTTTGTTGACATCGTCCTCATTGGCGATTCTGGTGGCAACCAGCGCGGAATGGAGAACGTGGCCAAGGCTCTCAACACGCGCTGGACGGCTGAAGGCAAAAAAGCACGCGTCCATTTTCTCCCCGAGTACTACACGGAAGACCAGTGGAGCTACGACTACCTCAAAACACTCGGCATCGTGCAGATCGACTCCACGGCACCGGCCGGGCAGGCGCGCGAGCGCCGCACGGACACCCGCAATGGTATACACGACGACATCTACTATGAGTCACAGATCGCAGTGCACGACCCGAACCTCATTCGCGCCAAGCAACGCGCCAAAACGAAGCAGCTCACTCTGCATGGTGTCGATCTGTCCAACATGAACAAGACGGTGGAGATTGGGCGCAAGTTGGCCGAGTACCGCGCGGGAATCACCGCCCGCGCGTTGGAGAAATCGCGTCAGCTACTGCGTGCACCGTGAGACGACGCCGATTCCTTCGGACTGCGGCTGTTTCCACCGTCGGCGCGGCGTTCAGTGTCACTCCTCGCGCGGCGAGCGCAGTCGCGCCCAGCATGCAGCGCGCACCAAGTGTGCGCTTGGGCGTGGCCAGCTACTCACTGCGCAACTTCACGCGCCTGCAACTCATCGACATGCTCCGCGCGCTGCGGGTGTCGCACGTCAACATCAAGTCTGTGCACTTGCCGTACGATGCCAGTGCGCAGGCGTTCGCCGACGCGCGCGCTGGCTTTGCTGCCGCAAACCTCCACGTTGTTGGTGGCGGCACCATCACCTTCGAAGCCGACAGCGACAGTAGTGTGGACGCTTATTTCACGTACGCCAAGAACGCCGGAATGCCGCTCATCGTCGCGACATGTGATCCCGTCGTGTTGCCGCGCGTGGAACGGTTCGCCATGCGCTACGATATCAAGGTAGCCATTCACAATCACGGACCGGAAGACAAACACTTCGCGTCGCCGCAGGACGTGCTCAATCACGTGCGCCATATGGATGCGCGGATGGGTCTGTGCATCGATATCGGACACACGGTTCGCACCGGTACGGATGTCGTGGCCGCTGTGCGCGACGCCGGTCCGCGTCTGCTTGATCTGCACCTGAAAGACCTGCGTGACGTCAAGGTCGCGGGTAGCCAATGTGTGGTGGGCGACGGCGCCATTCCTGTTGCCGAGATTTTGCGTCAACTATCAGTGATGCAATTCGCGGGATACGCGAATCTCGAATACGAGATTGACGCGGCCGACCCTCTGCCAGGCATGCAGCGTTCACTGGCCTATCTCCGCGGTGTGCTCGCGGGAATCGACGCGTCGTCGACACGCTGACAGTTCGTGATACAACGTGTAGCGTCGTACGCGTTCGCACTGATCGGCGCGATCGCGCCGGTAGCGTGTTCGCCAGATTCGAATGCTGTTGCGCCTGTGTACTCG
>JAYSVL010000226.1:0-20452 GCA_043718595.1 Gemmatimonadaceae bacterium | reverse complement strand
TGCGCCATCACGCGACGCACCATCGGTTACGACCGACGCTTGCTGATTGCCCGGTTTCGCGGCGTCGGCGGCAAAGCGTTGGGCCAGCGCGCGAATCGTCCACGTCCCACCGACGGCAATAGACACCAGCAGCAGCAGCGCGACAGCGACGCGCACCAGCGCGCGCCGGGCGCGTCCGGCGATCGGCACGGACAGCTTTACGGCATCGAACAGCGATTGCACATCCTGACGCCAGCGCCCATCGCTCAATTCAAAGGCCTGCCGACGCATGAGAAGTGCCAGCGCCGGTGGCAGCGTTGCCTCGCGGGGCATTTTCGCACCCTCGCACAACACGGGAATCACGCGGGTCTTCAGGTCGGCCAGTGCCGTGATCACTTCGAGTCGAACGAAGTCGTTGGGGTCGTCAATCCGCCTCGAACCGTCGTCGTTGATCCCAACCCAGCGCGGACCTATCGCCACCAAAACCACGACTGACTCGGCGAGTCGTTGTCGAAGGACACCGATAAAATCCTCCCCCGGCGCGATACCGCCAACATCCATGAACACACGATTTGCCCCGAACACGCGAACGAGTTCGTCGTGCAGGCGACCCACGTGACCCGCTGTATCACCGCGCCGATAGCTCAGGAAGATCTTCTTGCGACGAGGCATGCGCGGAACGCTCAAGAACGCCAGAGACGGAACATCAACCGGGGGGATTTACAGGGCGGGCAAGGTAATCCACGCGCCAGCCAGCCAGATCTTCGCCCATGATGCGCGCTGGCTTCGGTCCGGATGCCGATATCCTGGTATCCGGTCTGACTGGCAAAGCCGTGCAGGGCGGCGGCGAAGGCAGGACCCAGAATACCGAACCCGGTCAGCACGGTTACTGTCGCCGGAGTGAGGTGCAGTACATGCAGATGCTCGAGCACATGCGCCAGCGCCGCAGCAAACGCCAGCAGCAATGGAATCCAGGGTAACAGATGCAACCGATGTGCGGCGTGGTGAGCGAGGGTGTGTGCCGCGCGGTTGTAGTGCAACTGCGCCCCAATAAGGTCATGCTCGATCTGCTCAGCCAACGCGCGCACAGTTGATGCATCGAGATGCATCGGCGCCACCCCCGCTTCGCGCACCAACGCACGATACCACCAGTTGACCCAGGCAGGACGAGGATCAGTGAGCACAGCGTGCGTGGGCACACGAATGACCGGTGAGGTGCGACCCAGTGGCCACAAGAACCCCAGATGTCGCAGGCGTTCGGCCAGCAGCCGATAGTCCAACCACTTCCCGTGAAAGCGCAGTTCCCGACTGCGTACGAAAAACGCGATGAGTGTGCTCAGCAGCAGCAGCTCCGAGATCGCGAACATCATCTTGTAGCGACTTTCGACAACACTACCCAGCCACGCGCACACCACGGCAAATGGCGCGAAAGTCAGGATGGTGGCGAACGTGGAACGATGCCGAGCGCCGTAGGCCGATGCGAAGTAGTCGGCTCGCCGAAACGCCGGATCGATCAGTGCGGTGCGCCGAGCGCTCATGGTTGGAGCCGAAGCAATGCGGCGCCAGGGAATTGCGACCGCGTTTAGCGATCGCGGAATCGCACCCAGACTTGCTGCGCTGCCGGCACCGGCCAGCACCCGCTGAACAACGCCGTACACCCGTGCGCCAAGCTGTCGCACGATGAATCCTGGCGGCGATTCCATGACGTAGTCGTGCATCATATCGGACCCATCGGGCCCTTCGAGCAAGCGCGTCACGACCTCATCGATGGCGACCCACACATTGGTGGTTGCGACGGGCGCTCCAGCGGCGTCCAGCAGCGTAACGTGGGTTGGATCGTTTGCGTGCAGGTGAATTACGGGAAGGCCATCGGCTCGCGCACGACTGATGACGTTGGCGGTTCCTGCCTCACCGCGTGCCTCATGTCCATCCCACACGGCGATCATGAGATCGCAGTTCCACACGAGGCGACGATTTGTCTCGACGAGCGTTGCCTCGTGCCGAACACGACCTTCGCCGACGTTGGGCTCGTCCGCAGAAGGCTGTCCATCGAGCACCAGACGAGCCCTGGCCGCGTCCCAGAGAGCCCGTGTGGGTGTGCCCGGTGCGCAACGTTCCGCATATGTGGCGAGGTCGTAGGGCGCGATGATATCGAGAACAAAGCCCGACGTTGGTTCGATGGCCACGGCAGCGGCGAGCTCGTCCGCCCCTTCCGCGAGCGCACTGATCAGGGAGAGCGATGGTGCGTCTGTGGCAAAGAGCGACGCGTGATTCCGTAGCACGACGCCTGCCGCCGCGCGAATGCGGTCGAGGACGATTCGGAGCGTCGATGACACCTGTTCGGCGCGATCCCGATCGAGACGCTCGTCCATCGCCTGATGCGCTTCGCGCCATCGGTGGCCGGTAATACCGATCCGAAGGGCGAGTCGTGGACGTGCGGCGATTTCGGGCATGGGCAGAACTTGGTGGCACCCGCTCGCCGGAAGCAAGGCGGCACCGAAAACACCGTTGCGCAGCGCGGGTGCTTGTTCCCACTGATTGTCCGAGCGCTATATTCGCCATTCGCGCAATTCAGGAGCTCGTCATGTCTGCCGCATCGCCATTATCGCCACCCACGCCGCCGGCAGCGCCTCCGTCACGTCGCGTGCTTGACGTGTATGAGAAGGTGATCATCGGGTGCGGCGTAGTTGGACTGATCGTCCTTGCTGCGGCGATCATCGGTTTGCCGGCGCCCGATGCCGGCGTTGCCGACACGGCGCCCACGCTCGTGATCGAAAATCCATGAAAATGATGAGGGTGTTCCCGGCAAGCCTGACAGCGGCGGCGATCACCGGTTGGGTTGGCGGCGCCGCTGCGTGGGCAATTACCAGCGGATGGCGCGACCGCTCACCGCTTCTGTCGTCTTACGACCGAATCGATCAGTACGTGGCGCTGACGATGGGCGCGTGCATCGGTGCCTGTGTTCTGGTCGGACGCGCCCGCCATCGGCGCGAACCGTTGCTACCGGCCTTTGGTGCCGGACTTCTGCTGGGTGGTGTTGCGGCGCTGATGGGTGCGACGTACGGGCTGTTGTGGCACAGCTCGGAGTCGACGATTGGCTTCGTAATTCAGCGCATCGCCACGTGGGCCTTGCTGGCAGCATTCGCCGCAACCTCACTCTCGATGTACTCGCGAACCTGGCACCTGAGGTCAAGCGGCGAAAGCCTCGCATTGGGGGCGCTGGGTGGTGCGATCGCGGGTATCATCTTCAGTCTGCCCGGACCGGCCGACGTCTGGTTGCCACTGGCCATGACGTGGTGCGGTGGTGCCATCGGACTCGCTGCGGTGGGCCCGGCGATGTGGCGCGCACCGGTGGTCGTGCAACTGCTACCTCCGCGCGGTCGTCGACATTCCCTCTGGTCGTTGCATGAGTGCGCCATCGAAAGCGGATGGTCCGTGAAGTGGGCGGAGGCGCGCGTGGGCTGCGTGAACGACATGGTGTATGTGTATCCTCCACCGGCCGGCGCCATTCTCGATGGCTATCCGTTATACCGCGCGCTGCCACTCACCCACACGGGAATGCTCGCCGTGGGTTTAACGCGGCTTCGAGTCACGCTGCGGCGGTCGTCATGACGAGTGTCACGCGCCAAACCATCGCGTGGTGTGTGGCGATCGGCGCCAGCTCGACGCTGGCTGCGTGGACGCCACTCACTGGACAGTCGGCGGCGATCGAGCCGCCCATTTCCGCGCAGTTTCGGCTGGTGCGTTGTGGACCGCAGCTCGCCGCCGCCTGTCTTGCCACCAGACTGCTGCTGTCGCCGAATACCACCGTAGGAAGCGGTCCCGAAGCGGCACCCATGCGTTGGAGTGCGCAATTGGCTGGTGTTGACATGATCGGTCCCACGCAATCGCTTGTGTCGGGTGCCACGCAACCAGACATCACGCCAGTGTTTGGCGCACCGGTATTCCCGGCATCCTCACTGGCTCGTGCCGCACTGTCAGGAATCGTGACGCTCCACGCGCCAAGCGGCGCGGTGGTGCGCGTGCGAGCCGTGTGGCGACCTCCCTTGTTATCGCTGCCGGCGTTTATTGGCATTGCCGATTCGGCGTCTCTCCCGGAAGCGGTGCGCGAGGCGTTGTCGGCTGGCGTTGAGCCGCCCGGTGTGCGGTCGTTACTGGCTGTCGTTTTGACGTTGGCTGCGGTGCTGCTGGTCGCGATTGTGCCGAGATTTCTTTGGCCCGACGGCCGCGAGTCGGACGAGGACATGGCGCGGCAGGTCGCGGCGGCGCGCGCGCTGCTCTCAACGCAAGAGTTGGAGCAGATGCGCGCCAACGCACCGCGCGAAGGGAAGGCACGCAAGCCGGAAGAACAGACCCGCGTTTCCAGCATGTATCGGCCACCGGGCTTATGAGACGACCACAGGTGAGGATCGCGCTGGCGCTGATCGTGTTCGCCGGGGCATCGACCATGAGCGCACAGGTTCGACGGGCGCCGGTTGAGCCCAGCACGCGACAACAGGAGCGTGCGTCCATGTTGCGCTACTGTGATCACCTCGACTCGATCTCGGTGCCCACGACGGCGGGTATTCGCGATCGGACCGACTGCTGGAAACGCATTCAACTGGAAGGGATGGGAGACGCACTGGTTGAATCGCGCTACCGCGCCGCCGTGCGCGACTATGACATCCTGATTGCTGCCGATTCTGCGCGTCGGGCCATTGCCGCGCGTGAAGCGCAGGTAGATGCGCAACTGGCCATGGTGCAGCGCGCCCTTTCGGCGCGCCAACTTATTGTCGCCGATTCAACGTTGAAAATTGTGCTCGCCTTGCAGCCGCAAAACCAGCGTGCGCTGGCCTTCGCGGAACGCGTGGTCACCCTGCGCCGCGCCGACCAACTGCGACGCGCGGTGTATATCGTTGCCGGCGCAGTGCTGCTGGCTGCGCTGGTATTGAGTGTGATGGCGCGCGTGGTGGCGGTGCGGCAGGCGCGCGCGGCCAGTGCGGCGCGTCTCAAATCGGCGCAGCGCACGGCGATGGTGCGAATCATCGATGGTATCGGGCGCGGCAAGATGTACACGCTGGACGGCCCGCTGTTTCGCATTGGCTCGGCGGAGTCGGATCGTCCGGAAGAGAAAAACGATCTCGTACTCAGTGATGAAGCCGCGTACGTGTCACGCTATCATTGCGTGATTCTTCGCAGGGATGGTCACTTTTATCTGATCGACTCAAGTCTCAACGGCACTTATGTGGATGACAGGCTGGTCGAGAAGGGCGAACCCAGACTCCTCGAGGACGGGGTGGAGTTCACCCTCTCCGGTGTGACGCGACTCAAGTTCCTGTTGGTCTGACGGTCGGGCGCGGGCGCGACCCGGGGAGTCTATCGATCGTCCACTTGTCACGACGGTCGGCAAAGCGATCGATGTGCAGATGCAGACCGGTTCCCGCGCGGTCGGGAAGCCCCGCACGAATCGCCGCCTTCACCTGTCGTTGCAAGATGGAGTCCTGCGAAAAATCCTTTACGCGGATGCCGTACGACCGGCATTGCGCGACCACGAAGGCGACCTGTTCCGGCGACATCGTCATGCTGCGCAAATCGAGTGCGCCGCCTTCGCCGTACAGCGTGAGATGCTCCGCGTGATCGCGCCCCGACACGATGACCGGCTGGCTGAAGCGAAGACGAAAGGCGCCAGATACCAAATCGAAGGCGTGCTCGAATTGCGCGCGCGAGAGTGCCGCGGTGCGAATTTTGTCGGCGCGCATGGTGGACCGGGCGCCGACATACGCAGTTGGCACGGTGAGTCGGCGCTCGCGATACATGGCGGCGACGGAACTCTCGAGCGCTTCAATGCGCGGCTTCACCTGGCGATGATTGCGCACGTCGCTGAGGGCGAGCGTATTGATGCCACGTGCAAACTCCTGGGTGGCCCCGTCCGATACGCCCATTTCGAGCAAGGCGTTGCCGCGCTCCAGATGATCGTAGGCGACCACCAACAGCGAGTCGAACTGAATCGCCTGCTGGTCGGACAGGATGGTGCTCGTATCCGCGGCAGTGCGCTGACCATACCAGACCATGGTGGTTGCGATCGCCACGAGCAGGCACGCCGAGGCGGCGATGCCAACCAGCTTCCACGGAAAGGGCCGCTCCGGCACTTTGAAACCGTCGGACTTGCGACGCTGCTGTGACTGGCGTTGGTGGCGCGGCACTGGCATCTCGACCGTGCGGCGTTGGCCGTTCACGAACTCCCACTGGTGCGTGACCGAGAGGGCAAGGATATCGCGATCGAAGAGCCACGCCGGGCCCGCGAGCGCGTGGCCGTTCACCGCGACCGTCGGTTCCCCTTCGGCGATCAGCCACCGGTCGCTGCGAAACTCCAGCACACAATGGCGGGGATGGACGCCGGTCTCGTCAATGAAAATGTCGGCGGTGTTGGCGTTGCCGATTACCAACTGCTCCCGTCCGTCGAGCGGGATGATATCGCCCAGTGTGGGCGGAACCGGCGAAAGCCACATGTTGAATCGCCGATCGGTGGACATGGCAGTGGTGACGGTGATGACGGTGGCCGACGTGCCGACTCGCGTTTTGGGCCGGGAGCTAAAGTTGACTCCTCGCATTATCAAGTGCCACGTCTTCCTGGCTATCGCTTGGCAGGTCAACAGTCGAGCAGGCTGCGGGACGCTGTCGGGAGCGCTACTTTCGGACTGAGTTCTTCGACTTCTTTCGCCCGAGCATCCCCGTGCGTCTCGCTATTGCCCTCACCGTTGGAGCAGTCGCGCTCGCCGCCAACGCGATCCCTGTCGCCCAACAGGCGGTCGATGTTCTGATTACCGGTGCGACGGTGTATGATGGCACCGGTACTCCCGGACGCGTGGCCGATGTCGGTATCCGGGGCGACCGCATTGTGTTTGTCGGACGCGCGCCAACTGGCTCGACGGCGGCAACGCGTATTGACGCCAAAGGCCTGATCGTTTCGCCCGGATTCATCGACCCGCACACGCATACGTACGATGGATTGCCTCGCCTGAATGCGGCGCGTCGACAAAATGCGTCGTCACTGATGCAGGGCATCACCACCGTGGTGCTGGGCGCGGACGGCCGCGGCCCGATCGAGGTGGCGCGCATCATGGACGAATCGGAGCGCGCGGGGCTTGGTACCAACACGTATGCGCTCACCGGTTTCGGAACGGTGCGCAGTCGGGTGATGGGTGCGTCGTCGGCACCAGCCAGCAAGGTGCAGATCGATTCCATGCGCGCACTCATTGCCCAGGCCATGCGCGAGGGGGCGTATGGTGTAGGGTCGGGATTGTTCTACGCGCCACAGAGTTACGCCAACACCGAGGAAGTGCTCGCGGTGGTGTCAGCCGCGAAGCCGTTTGGCGGTGTGTACGACACGCACCAGCGCGACGAGAGTTCGTATTCCATCGGGCTGCTGGCATCCGTGCGCGAAACCATTCGCATTGGCTGTGAATCGGGATTGACGGCCAATGTTGGTCACATCAAGGCATTGGGTGTGGATGTGTGGGGCAAGGCGGACAGTGTGCTGGGTATCATGGCCGAGGCACGGAAGCGCGGGTGCACGGTCACGGCCGATCAGTATCCGTGGACGGCCAGTGGGACGGGATTGAGCGCCGCGCTGCTGCCGCGCTGGGTACAGGCTGGTGGTCGCGATTCGATGTTGGCCCGCATTGCTGATGTGAACCAGCGCGAAACCATGTTGCTTGAGATGCGCGACAATCTTCGTCGGCGCGGTGGTGACAGCACGATTCTGCTGATCAACGGAAACGCGGCCGCGAAGTTGTACGTGGGCAAGACGCTCAAGCAGGTGGCAGCGGCGCGGGGAAAGACGTCGGTGCAGACCGCATTGGAAATGATTCGTGACGGTCTCGACATGGGTGTCGCCTCATTCAACATGACCGAAGCGGATATTGAAACGTTCATGCGCGATCCGCACGTGATGACCAGCTCTGATGGGTCGGACGGACATCCGCGTCTGTACGGCACGTATCCGCGCAAGATCCGTCGGTACGTGTTGGACAAGCCGGTCATTACGATGCAGCGGATGGTGCGGGCCAGTGCGGGTCAGGTGGCGGAGACGTACGGACTGACTGATCGCGGCGTGTTGCGGGCGGGTGCCTTCGCCGATGTGATCGTGTTCGATCCGAGGACCATTCGAGACGAAGCGACGTATACGGAGCCGACCAGGCTGGCGTCGGGCATGCGGTGGGTATTCGTGAACGGCAAGGCGGCGGTGCGCGACGGGACGGTTACGGGAACGCTGGCGGGGCGGGGATTGCGGCGCGCGGTGAAGGCGGCGCGATAGGGCTGTCTATTTCGACGCTGCTGCTTTTCGCTGGGCTGCTCGCAGGAACAGGAGCAGCACGACAACGAGGAGCAGCGGGATAGCGGGGAGTACCACTCCCGCGCGCGACGGCCACGATACGCGATACCTGGAGAAGAGCGCCAGCAACGAGGCAATGATTGCGACGTGAACGGCGAGCGACACGAGTATTAGTCGCTTTAACTTTGCGCGGGTACGGGTGGGGTCGTCCACGGTTCCTCTCCTATTCGGGTTGTTCGAGGCAAATCCGAACTTCTGTTTGTTTTGTCGCAACGACCACAGCTGAGTTGGAACCAGCAGCAGCGTTCCGACCAACGCCAGCATCATCACGATGCCTGCAAAGTAGTGTCCGTCGGACGTTCACTGGTTGATTCTCGTCCGCAAAGCGAAAGTTGCGAGACTGATCTTGTACAATATTCTGCGTGAGTTCACCTACTTCGGGGCCAATGGAGTCCAGCGCGACCGAGAGGGAAAACGTCGGCCAACCAATGCAACGTAAGCGAGACCATGACAGCCTTGCGATGCGCTTCGGAGTGTCATACATTGTCGGACATGAATGACGCCGTCACGATTCGTCTCGATCGCGCCTTGGCGCGACAACTGGCGCAGGTGAGTCGTCGCCTGGGCCGGAGCCGGAGCGAGGTGGTCCGCGACGCATTGCGACGTCAGTTGGCACTGCTCCAATTCGAAGAGATTCGACGTCGCGTCGCGCCGTTCGCAGAAGCGGCTGGGTACCTCACCGACGAGGATGTGTTCCGCGACGTGTCGTGAGGGTGTTTTTCGATACCAACGTGCTGGTGAGCGCCGTCGCCACACGCGGGATTTGCGCGGATCTCTTACGCATAGTAGCGTCGGAGCAGGAGCTGGTGGTCGGCGAAGTCGTACTGACGGAACTTCGACGCGTTCTCGAGATCCGGATGCGTCTCCCGGCCGAGCGCATCGATGAGGTCGAGAAGTTTCTACGCACCTACGAGGTTGTGGCGAAGCCAGACGCGATGGATCCCATCGTGGTCCGCGATGAAGCAGATCGCTTGGTGCTCGCCAACGCGCGCGCGGCCCGGAGCGACGTGCTTATTACCGGCGACTCTGACTTATTGGCCGTGGCGGCCACCGCAGGTGTGCACATCGTCACGCCGCGTGAGTTCTGGGAGGAGCTCAGGCGAGGGGCTCGCTAACAACGGGTTTGCAGTTGACAGTCGAGCTATTGGTGCTCGCAGCGCTCGCATTATTTGATTCGGCTGCAACTGAACCCAAACGCTATGCAACACGGGCCTTGGACCGTGTAGACTTCCGGGCATGGCCAGAGCTCCAGGCGCAAACTGTCATCGGTCTCGGCTGGGCCGGTCTAAAGAGCGGCGTTCTGCTGCGGCAAACCGTCACCTTGCTGCGCACGCCATCGCCGTCGTGCTGATCCGCGCCCGCAGCAACCGCATTGACGACCTCTGTCCGCTTGTGCCGCAGATTCTGGCTGCGGTTGCCGCAAGTGAACCAGGCACGATTCGCGTCGTGGGTGCATAACGAAGTAAACATTCGTGCCGCGCGCATCGCATTCGTTGTAGGCTGTGTGTCGCGCTGCGACCGTGCATCACGCGATACCGCACGTCGGCGACACACGTCGTGTCGCCGTCTCCACCCGAGCAGGCAACCGGTGCGACGACCGTCGCGTGGCCGCCGTTGGGCCGGGTGACCTTGCATGACGTGGTTGCGCTGCCGCCTGCGGCGTGGCGTGGAGTTTGAGCAGGTGTCGTGCGTGCAAGATCCGTGCGACCCTGTTACCGTGGCGCGCGAAACAGGGCTTGGTCGGTGTCCGGAGTTCCGGTGATCGCGTTCGCGATAACCTCGCCCGCGATCACGCTGTGGGTAATGCCATTGCCGCCGAAACCGGTGACGTTGTAACAGCGTGGGAGACCCGGGACGCGATCGATGACCGGCAGCCCCGTCGGGGACTCGCCAAACGCGCCAGCCCAGCGGTACTCCGGAGTAAGGTCGAGTTCGGGGAGCAGCGTCTCCACGGCGGACACGATGCGTCGCGTCTTGCGCAGTAGCGCGCGCGGATCGCGGAATCGCGTCGACGACTCTTCGTCCTCACCACCGGCGATGACCCGGCCATCGGACGTGCTACGGAGATAGAGATACGGATCAGATGCCTCCCAGATCACCGTGGAGCGCATCCACGCCGGAAGTGAGGTGCCCGGAGTCGTGGCCATGGCCCACGTCGACTTCACGCGATGCCCGGCCAGTGGAATCTGTGCGAGCAGCTCGTAGCCGGTGCAGAACACGGCATGCTCGGCGAGCACCGAATGTCCGCTGGCCAGCCCCAATGCCACGCCGGTCCGGTCGGCGACGATCTCGCAAACATCTGCGTGACAGTAGATGCGCCCGCCGCCGACAACGACGCGCCGCAGGAGTGCTGCCGTGAGCTGGGCTGGATCCGCCACGGCATTCCCGGCGCTCTCGATAGCCCCGGTTCGCGCGATGCCAAAACGATGGCGTAATTCTCCCTTGGAAACGAAGCGGCCGGGAATGCCAACGCGCTCCCTCGCCCGGACCTCTTGCTGCAGGGCGCGTGATCCGTACTCGTCGCCAGCCAGATACAGGCTGGTGCGAGCTGCGTAGCCGCACCGGATGTGCTCCCGCGCGACGATCGCGGTGAGGGTCCGAATCGCCTGAACCGAACGCCGCCACGCGCGCTCGGCCTTGGCGCGACCAATGCGGTCGGCGAGCGCCGTGAGCGATACGTCCAGCTCGAACTGCAGCAGTGCCGTGCTGGCGATAGTGCTACCGCGCAGCAATTCGCGGCGGTCCAGCAGGGCGACGGTCAGGCCGCGGGCGACGAGCCCTCGTGCAACGAGCGCTCCGCTGATGCCCGCGCCGACGACGGCCACATCGCAGACGATATCGCGACGGGGGTGCTGCGATGGCACGCTGAGCGCGTGCGAGTCGGCCCACAACGCGCGCCCGCGACGGAGCGTTCGTCGTTGCGTGATGCCCGGGCCATCAGACCCCCGACGGCTCACACTCCCATTTTCGGCACGTCCTTGCCGAGGGCCGTTGCCAGGTCGATCGCGTGTTCCTGCTCGTCCTTGAGGATCTCGCGGATGTGCCCGGAAATGGCATACTCACCGAGCGCCTCGCACTGCGCCACGCGATTGCGGTACTCGCGAATCGTCGCCGTTTCGTTGTCGAGGTCGAACTGCAGCAGATCCTCAGGCTTGTCGGACATCTTCACCGCATCAGCCACCACGGTCGGCGTACCGCCGAGATAGTCCACCATCTTGGAAATTGTCAGCGCGTGGCGCAGCTCTTCGCCCGCATGCACCTCGAGCTCCTTCGCGATAGACATGAACCGGGCACCCTTGATGACTTGCGAATACACCACATATGCAATGATCGCCTGATACTCGCGTGCGAGGTCCTCATTCAGCAATTCGATCAGCCGCGCGCGCGTCACTGGTTGATCCGCCGTGGAGGCGGGCGCGTTCTTCGCAGCGCGGGGGGTTTTCGCTGCTTTGGTCGCCATGACGATCTCCTCTGTAAAGTGGCATCGACGCGAGTCGTAGCGTCATCCAGTACGCTAGGAGCACCCAATCATCCGCGGTATCGCCCGAAAGAATTACCGCACGGGATGCCCGTTGAACGGCGTCTCGCCCTTGCACCAGCGGCCACAGCATCTTGATTCTCCGTGACCCCCCTACTCTCTGCGTATGTCCTCTCGATTCAACTCGACGGTCGTCCTTGGCCTCGGCTTCTCTGCTGCCGTGCTGGGCGCCGCCCGACCGCTCCAGGTCAACGCCTCTCCGACCATTCGGCGCACCGAGTTCGGCGTGCCGCACATCATCGCCACCGACTTTCGCGGCATCGGCATCGGACTCGGCTACGCGCAGACGGAGGATTACGGCGAGCGGGTCGTGCGCGGCCTCGTGCGCGACAAGGGCTGGATGGGTCGCACATTCGGCAGAGACAGCATGGCGTCCGACTTTGCTGCGCGACTCGTGCAGGCGCGCGTCGAGGAGACCTATCACCTGCTCGATGCGGACACACGCGCGATGTACCAAGGCTTCGCCGAGGGTGTGAATCGCTACATTCGTGCCAATCCGGGTCGGCTGCCCGCGTGGGCGCAGCCTGTGTTCAACGGATATGACATTGCCGCCGGTGATATCGGCGCGTCCAGCATCGGTGCTGCGCAGCGTCTCGTGTTGCGTCGGCTGCAGGCCGACTCGGTGCGCCGGAGTGGTGGTCGCGATGCGGCGGACGCGCTCGCGTACAACGAAGATGGTTCGAATGCCTGGGCACTGGCGCCCAGTCGCACGAAGTCCGGGCGTGCGATCCTGTTGCGCAATCCGCATCTCGCGTGGACGGCCGGATATTGGGAAGCGCACGTGACCGTACCGGGCAAGATCGATTTCTACGGCGACTTCCGCATCGGCGGCGCGTTCTCGGTTGTAGGCGGCTTCAACAAGGACCTCGGGTGGGCCACTACCAACAATGCGCCCGATCTCGACGAGGTGTACGAGCTGGACATCGATCCTGCGTCTGCCGATCGCTACCTGTTCGACGGCGTGTCGGTGCCCATTCGCACCCAGTCGGCGACGGTGGAGTACCGCACGCCTGAGGGGATGAAGTCGGAGACGCGACAGTTCTGGATCACTACGTTGGGGCCGATCGTGCATCGCACGAACAGCAAGCTCTACATCGTGCGTTCCGGTCCCGATGGTGAGTATCGAAGTGGCGCGCAGTTCCTGGCCATGATGCGCGCCCGCAACCTGGTCGAGTGGAAGGCTGCGCTCGCGATGCGTGCGCGGGCCACGTCCAACCTCACGTATGCCGACCGCGCAGGAAACATCCTGACCATCTGGATGGCGAGCCTGCCGCAGATTCCACACAAGGCCACTGGCGATTCGCTGTTCACGCCGGCGCACACGTCGGCCGACATCTGGACATCGCTGTTGCCGCTGGAGCGGTTGCCGCAGACACTCAATCCCCCGGGCGGCTACGTGCACAACGAAAACGACGCGCCGTACTACGCCAACCTGAACGCGGTGCTCGACACGGCGCGCTATCCCGACAACGTCGAGCGCGGCGAACTGCGGCTGCGAAGCCAGCATGCGTTGCAGCTCATCGGCAACTCACGGAAGCTGTCGCTGGAGGACGTGATGGTCCTCAAGCACAGCATGCGCATGCTGCTGGCCGACCGCGTGAAGCCTGCCCTGCTGCGCGCCGTGCGCACTGCGACGCCCGGCGCTGCGATGTCCGCCGAGGCACTTGCCACTGCCTCGCGTGTGCTGGCGGCGTGGGACAACACCGTGGCACCGGACAGCCGCGGTGGCGTGCTGTTCGAGACATGGTGGAGGCGGTACGCAGGCATTGCGCGCGACTCGGCGTACGCCGAGAAGTGGAGTCAGGCGAAGATCACCAGCACGCCGCGCGGGCTGGGCAAGCCAACCGTCGCTGTGGAGGCGCTTGCGTGGGCGGTGGACGACGTGACGAAGCGATATGGCGCCGCTGATGTCGCATGGGGCGACGTGCATCGTGTGCGTCGCGGAAGCGTGGACGTGCCCGTGGGCGGCTGCAGTGGTGCGCTTGGGTGTTTCCGCGTGCTGGCGTATGAACAGTTGCCCGATGGCAAGCGCGTGGCGAACTCCGGCGATGGTTGGGTGTTGGCCGTGGAATTCGGCGCCATGCGCCCGCGCGCGTACTCGATCCTCGCGTACGGTGAGAGCAATGACAGCACGTCGGCTAACTAC
Organism: Gemmatimonadaceae bacterium; assembly: GCA_043718595.1. Taxonomy (GTDB): domain Bacteria; phylum Gemmatimonadota; class Gemmatimonadetes; order Gemmatimonadales; family Gemmatimonadaceae; genus Gemmatimonas. The sequence continues at coordinate 6,415 of JAYSVL010000226.1, read as the reverse complement.
GCCGATCAGGCCGAGATGTTCGCGAGGGGAAAGTTCAAGCCGGTATGGTGGACCGAGACGGAAGTGCGCGCACATACCGTGCGGGAGTACCGGCCGTGACACTCTTGGCATTGACCTTGTCCTTCCTGCCCTATGAAAGAATTCACGTATTCGGAAGCGCGGCAGCAGCTTGCCACCTTGCTCGACCGGGCGCGTCGGGACGGCGCCGTGCGCTTTCGGCGGCGAGATGGCCAGGTATTCGTGCTGCGCCCGGAGCAGTCAAAGGGTTCGCCGCTCTATGTGCCTGGCCTGACGCTACCGCTCTCACGGGATGAGATCGTCGACCTGGTGCAGGAAGGACGACGCCCCGCGTAGGCGCCGTCCAACAACCGATTCTTCTTCTCGAGGCCTGCTCGGCTTCGAGCTGCGCGAGGTGCAACAAGGCCGCCCGCCCAGCACACTGGAAGCCGATGCCGTCCGTCGGCGCCGGGGTCGTGGAGATTCCGGTGCGCGGCGGCTGGTGCGTTCCGTGTGTTTTACGTCGCGAAGTTCGCCGAAGCGATCTACGTGTTGCACGCGTGCCAGAAGGCGGCGGCGAAGGTGCTCGGCGTAACGCAGCCGCGCGTGAGCGATTTGGTGCGTGGACGCCTTGAGCTGTTCAGTATCGATACGCTGGTCGAAATGCTCACGCGCTTCGATGTCGCCGTCACCGTGAAGACCAAACGTCGTCGACGCGTTGCCTGACAACCTGAAGCGTTAGCCCGCACCGAGCTTTACACATGCCGCAGCTTACCCTGTTTGCCTTGGATCGTGACACCGCCGATCGCCTCGCGCGTGAACCTGCCGCGTGCGCAGTGCAGCACGACCTCACGCTCGCGCCGCACGAGTCGACAACGGTCGCGATCGCTGCGGCGACGGCCGAGATGCTCGTGGCACACCCGGCGCCGATGCCGTGGGGCGGAGACCTCGCGCTCGAAGGCGCCACGCGGCGTGTCGTCGGCACGTGCGGAGTTCAAAGGCCGACCAGACATCGCAGGCGCGGTGGAACTGGCCTACCTCACGTTCCCGGGCGAAGAAGGTCGTGAGCTCGCGAGCGCCATGGCGACAGCGCTGGTGCAAGTGGCGCAGTCCGCCGAACGCCCACGATTCAGCAGCAGCCGAATCAAATAGAGCGCGCGAAGCGCGCACGCCATAGCTCGGCTGTCTGCTGCAATCGTTCGGCCGCAGCGTCGCGCACATGGGCCACGGTGAGTCACCCGCGTACTCGGATCCGGCGATCATCGACAATCCACAATCGACCGACGAGCGTTTCGTGATCCAGCAGCGCAATGGCCGACAAGAACAGGTGCAAGACGGTCGCCTTGTCCTGGCTCGATGGCCGCAGCACGATAATCCCTTGGTAATCGCCCGGCGGATAGTTGCGGATGTCACTAAACCCAAGGTCAAGCGTGACGAGGCCTCGTCGTTCGCGTCGAATGATCACACCGAGTTCTGGATCCGGCGTTCCGGACAGTTCCTCATCGTAGACCGTGTGCGCATCATGGCCGGCATCGCGTAACGCCATAGCAATTTCAACCGGCAGATTCTGATCGACTTTGAAGCGCACGAGACTCTCCTATTGTGCGTTGCGGCTCAACGCCGGCTTGGAGGAGTCGGCGTTACGCTGGGAGCGCCAGCACGCGCTCGGTCGCCAAGTCGGCCGCGTACGACAAGGCGGCGCGAATGCCCGTCTCGGTGAGCCCCGGATAGCTTGTCAGCATCTCGGCCGTTGGGATTCCTGCGGCGAGATTGTCGAGAATCACGGATGCCGTGATCCGCGTGCCACGGACGCAGGCCTGTCCGTGACAGATCATTGGATCCACTGTGATGTGGTCACGCCAATTCATGGTCGGTCCTCGAGAGTATGCTGTGAAACCTAGCGCGAGGGTCCGCTGTTGTCGAACCACCCAGCGAACCGCGAGCGGCCCTGCCTGCTCCCTGATTTGGGGGTCCGCTCCTGCGGCCGAACCCGCCGTGGCGTTGCTGTGCGCACATACGCTCCCGGCGCAGCGCGTCATGCCGTGTGCTGGAGAAGACGGGATTTGCGTTCATCGGCTCCGTGGTTGATCCGGACGACGGGCCGGTATGGCGTTGGGAGCGGCCCGTCCGCGGTGACGCCTGACGCGCCTGCGGTTTAACACGGGTTGCTGCTGACAACGCAGCCGACGTTTTGTGAGCGGCCGCGTGGCAGCAGAACCTGAACCGCCAGATCGCAAAACATAGACCTATGGGAACGCGAGACTATTCGAAGACGGGAGGCGCACCACGAAGGCTTGTACAGTCGCTGGGTATTCTGTACGTTACTCTGTACTGACCTTCAGGAGTCCCATGTCGAAGTTGAAGCCCAGTCGTGACATCCAACCGGTGACGGAGTTCCGCGCCAATGCGGCGCAGTTCATCGAGCAGGTCCAGGCGACCGGTGAACCAGTCATCCTGACTCAACACGGCCGGAGCGCGGCGGTGCTCCTCGATGTCGGTTCCTATGAGGGGATGCTCGACGAGCTGGCACTGCTGCGGGACGTGCGGAAGTCGGAGCAGCAAGTGGCGGCCGGGAAGACCGTGACGCACGCGGCTGTGGCGAAGAGGCTCCGCGCCCGTCTCGCGCGGTGAAGGTGGTATGGTCCCCGCTCGCGGAGCAGCGGGCGCTGGAGGCCGTTGAATACATCGCGCGGGATCGTCCGGGAGCGGCGGCCTCGTGGCTCGACAAATTGCTGGAGCGCGTGAAAGAGCTTGAGCAGTTCGCGCAGCAAGGGCGCGTCGTGCGCGAGATCGGGCTCCCGGCGTATCGTGAAGTCTTGCACGCGCCGTATCGCATTATCTATCGCGTCGATGCCGCCCGCGTGGTGGTTCTCACGCATCGGCATGTGCGACGAGCCTGGGACCCGGCTGAAGTGGATGTCGGCGTATAACCTTGCGTCGCGTGCTGACAGCGCCTGTCGGAATGCGCGCTACGCGCGCAATTTCAGTGTGCCCAGCATGAACATCGACTTGGAGGTGGACGTCCTCTGGGGAGTTGGTCGCAACGACCCGAGTGAACCGCAAGGCACCGACCGTGAGGGGTGCTGAAAGAAGCGGGGAGCGAGACCTGCGGGGTGACGAACAGGAACCGGATGGGAGACAGGACGACTCAGGGCGAGCGGGCTGATGACCGCGAAGCTCTCGCGACCAAGGCGTCGTTTTGTAAATCCGGCACTCGTGCAGGGACAGCCGATGAACCTGCCTGCGCCTTCGGCGGTTCGGTGCGATCGCCTCGTTCACGATCCCCCGCGCTGCGAAGAAGCCGCGATCCATCAGCGGACGGCGATTCGCGTTCGGCAGACGGGTTTGCATAGCGCGCGGCGGATGCGTGGCCGACTCCGTCGCTTCGCGACGCAGCCAAGGACCGTCCGAGGGAGACGGCGCGTGCTGTCCGACTGGTGCCCAGTGGCCTACCTTTCCGTGGTCCTCACCCCACGCCCATGTCGCCTGCCGATCTGCTCCAGCGTATCACTATCCGTCCCGAGCAATGCGGGGGGCGCCCTTGCGTTCGCGGAATGCGCATCCGCGTGATCGACGTGCTGGAGCTGTTGGCCGCGGGCGAGTCGCACGCGCAGATCCTCGAGGACTACCCGTACTTGGAAGCGGATGACATCGCCGCGTGCCTGCTGTATGCCGCGCGGCGCCTCAACCATCCCAACGTCGCGGCCTAAGTGGAGATGACGGGCGCACCGTCATCTGCTGCGGTGTGGGTCGACGCGCAATTGCCGCCCGCGCTCGCCCGGTGGCTCCGGCAGACCCATGCAGTCGACGCGTGGCACGTCGAGGACGTGCAGCAGCCCGTCACCGACGATCCCGCCATCTTTGCTGCGGCGCGCGCTGGCCGTGCCGCCGTGGTGGTCACGACGGATGAGGATTTCGTAGAGCTCGTCGAGCGCCTCGGCCCCCCACCGCAGGTCGTGTTGGCCTTCGTGTGTGCGATCCATGTTTGGGACGGCGATGTGCTGGACGTCCCAAGTCCTCGCGTCCACTCGACCGAACCTCGACGGCTGGCCATAGGCTGCATCGACGAGACGGTCATTGCGGTGGCGTTCGTGCTCATCGACAACGACGAAACCCGGCACATTATCTCGGCACGCCACGCGAGCCGACAGGAGCGGAGGCGCTATGCAATCCACACCGCGTAAGACAGGACTTCCCGGCGGACCGATCACCCTGGATCAGGCGCGGACGCTGTCGCGGTCCGTTCCGCGGATCGCCGCGCAGGTCCCGTCCGACAAGATGCTCCAAGCACAAGTGGACGCCGATAAAGATGTCGCACCGTTGGCCACGGCCGACGAGCTCGACGCGGCGACGCTGGTGCCAGGGCCTACGCGCACGCTCATCAGCCTGCGCGTGGACAACGACGTGCTCGAGGCGTACAAGGCCACCGGCAAGGGGTGGCAGACACGCATGCACGAGGTGCTGGCCGCCTCTGTCCGTGCCACAGCAGGCGATACGCTGGCGTCGATCGAGCTCCACCTGGAACAGGCGCGTCTGGCCGTGAAGCAGCTCGCTCGTCGCTGACTCTCCCTAGCCCGACTTCCCCGATGGCAGCGAAGAAACGCACTCGCGCAGAGCAGCCGCTCACCATGAAAGACGTGCGCGCACATCTCTCGGCGCAGCGCGCAGACACACTCGTTGAATTGCTGATGCAGCATGCCATGCGCGACGAAGGCCTCCGTCAGCGACTGTTGTTGGAGACGGCCAAGGCGACGCGCACCGGCGTCAACGTCGACACCTATCGACGTGCACTCGACAACGCGATCGACGTCGGTGATTACGTGCCATATCAGGAGGCCAGTGGCTACTTCGCCAATATTGACGATGTACTCACGTCGATCGCGGAGCTGGCCGATACGCACCCAGCGGCTGTCATCGAACTGTCGGAATATGCACTCACGCAGATGGAGCACGCGATCGAATCGGTGGATGATTCCGATGGTGGCACCAGCGAAATTCTACAGCGAATGCATGCGCTCCATCTCGCGGCGTGTACCCGGGCCCGCCCAGATCCAGAAGCGTTGGCGCGCATGCTCTTCGCGCGGGAGATGGAGAGCGAGTGGGAAGTCTTTTCCGGCGCCGTGCTACGCTATGCCACGCTCCTTGGCACAAAAGGACTGGCCACATATCGGGCACTCGCTGAGTCAGCGTGGAAGCGCGTGCCCGTGCTGCGGGCTGGCGAGCAGATGCGCCGGAACGAGGGCGGACGACTCCGAATCATGCACATCATGGATGCATTGGCCACGTTGGCCGGCGACGTCGAGGCGCGAGTTGCGGTCAGGCAACGCGATCTGTCGTATGCGTACCACTACCTCGAGATCGCTGAGCTGTACGAGACATCCGGCAAGCGCGACAGTGCGTTGCACTGGGCCGAACAAGGCGTGGTGGCGTTCCCCGAGCGGACCGACAGTCGCCTGCGCGACTTTCTGGTGGCGCAGTATGTGCGACGCGGTCGACTGGATGAGGCGATGTTGCTGCTGTGGCAAAACTTTGACGATCGACCGTCGCTTGAGCACTACATCGCGCTGCACGCGTGTGCGAAGCGCGCCGGCAACTGGCCTGTATGGCGGGACAAAGCGCTGAGCGCGATTCGGGCAAGCATGTCCAGTGGCGCTTCCACGCGCAACGTGTGGCACGCTGGAGATGGCTCGCTTCTGGTGCAGATATTCATGTGGGAGAAAGACCGCGAGGTCGCGTGGCGCGAGGCGCAGGCATCGGGGTGTAGCGATAGCCTCTGGATGGAGCTCGCGAAGCAACGGGAGCAGACGCATCCGGCGGATGCGATCGGCGTGTATCAACGTGCCGTGGAACGCACGCTGGCGCAGAAAAACAACCGCGCGTATCAGGACGCGGTGGACTTGCTGCGCACAGTGGCGCGTGTCATGAAGTCGGCCAACGACACTGGGGCCATGACCGCGTACGTCACCGCGGTGCGCACTCGGCACAAGGCGAAGCGGAATTTCATGCAACTGTTGGACGCGATGAAGCTCTGACAACACGACGCAAGAGCGGGTTATGCCGATCCTCGGCGACGAGTGGTGAGGTCGCGCTCGTTAGCGTTAGCTGAGCGTTAGCTGAGCGTTAGCTGGACTTGCGACGCGATGAGGTCTTCGGCAACATGATCCAGTGAAAGTCGACGTTGGTATGAGGCCCACGGCATCGGGAAGCGGGATCTCAAGATCAAAGGTTACCTCGATCAGCCATGAAGCGAACCGCGAAGCAATTTGCGCTGTGTATCGAGAACGGCGGGAACGAAGCCTCGCTGATCCTCGGCAAGGTCTATCCCATCGTACCGGACGCCCGTGCGCAGAAGGACGCTCTCGTGCGCATCGTCGATGAGAGCGGCGAGGACTATCTCTTTGACGACGGGCAATTCGTG
>JAYSVL010000225.1:0-2111 GCA_043718595.1 Gemmatimonadaceae bacterium | reverse complement strand
TCAAGGCAGGATCGCTGCAGACGATTGAATGCAACACGATCATCGACGGACTGCGTGTACGTCGTGCTGGCGTACTCAATTTCTCCGTAGTGCAACGCTACGTGGACGAGATCGTGACGCTGCCTGACCGCGATATTTTTGAGGCGATGGTGTGGACGATGGAACGATGTAAGCTGGTCATCGAAGGGGCAGCGGCGGCACCAGTGGCGGCGTTGCTGCACGGACTGATCACGATGCCCGCCGGTGCGAAGGTTGTGGCGGTGCTTAGTGGCGGCAACCTCAATCTCGATGTGCTGCGTGGGCTTAAGTGGAATTAGACGCGATCGCAAGTACGCAGGACTTATACGCGCCTGCGCGCAGGTCGCGGCGCGTGGCGGCAGACGTCATCGCCAGTGCAGGGATGTGCGGTATGCTGGTTTCGTGTGGGTCCGCCATGCTGACCGACAGCACTGACAATTGTCGCTTGTCGATCTCGACACTGGCGTTCAAGCGCGGTGGTGACTTTCAGCAGGACGTGTTTATTGTTGGCGACACGATCGATGCCGTCGTGAAGCGAGTGCCGGAGTGTTTACCGGCACCAAGTCAGCCGTATGAGTGGGAGGTGCGCACACCGGCCACACTCACCGCGCTGACGCGACGCGACTCGTCCGCACTGTTCGTCACGCGCGACTCTGGTGACGCAGTGATGGCGGCGTCGATCACCGGCGACGCGCGATACACCGTGAGCCTGCGCGTCCGCGTGCGCCGACCGTAATCCAAAAGCATTCGCTTGACGTTCGTTTTCAACGACTCGCACGAAGCTCGACGAAGGAAGCCTGTTGTTGAATGCAAGTACCATCTACGACGAGCTCGCCGTGGGGCGCGAGGGCTGGCGCCAGTTGGCGAGGAAGATGCCTGCCAGTACACACGAGAGTCCAACGACGAATGCGAAGGTGATCGTCTCGTGCAGAAGCAAGACGCCGAGCAACAGTGCAGTGATAGGATTCAGCGGAAAGAACACGGCGACACGGGCTGGTGTCGCCCGTCCAAGAGCGAGGATCCACAAGTAGAACCCGGTCGCGCCGCCGACGATGCCAAGAAACAGCACGCCAAACCAAATCGACGGCGAGAACGTGAGTGCGTCGGCGACGACACCGCGCGCCAGTGCAATGGGTGCGAGCAACACCACGCCGGCCACCATCGACATCACTGTCACGTGCAATGGTGAGTAGCGTTTGAGGTACGGACGCGAGAACACGTTGTAACACGCCCCGCAGAGCGACGTGACGCCTATCAACGCATCCCCCTTCCACGCGTCGCCAGACATCACACTCGTCCCCGCAGGCGCGCGGAGCGCGAACGAGAGTCCGACAAATGCCAGCAGCTGGCCGAGCACCTTGGGTAGGGTGAGCTGGTCATAGCCACGCATCCGAGACACCAGCAAGGTGAGGAGCGGCATCGCGGCGAGTTCCACGGCGACACGCGATGCGGGAATGTAGGTCAGCGCCGCGCTAAAGCTCCACGGAAACACGCCGAAGAACAGGGCTCCGAGCGCGAGGACGGCCGTTACGTCGCGCCTCGGCATGGATCGCAACGACACGCCGCGCGCCAGGGGCAGCAAGCAGAGAATTGCGATCAGGTAGCGGAGAAACGCCAGCGCGACCGGATCTACCTGCGAAACAACGAAGCGTGTGGCGACGACCGATGCACCAAAACAGATGCTGGCGACGGCCGCCGCGAGTTCAGCGCCCACTGGGCACGGGATGTGCACCGGTGTGCGCAAACGTCTGGGATGTCATTGCCGCATGTTATGGTCAGTCGCTCTCGCGCGCCACGCGGACGCGCGCCATCTTCGAGGGCATGGATCGTCGCCATTTCGTCTCCGCACTGGCCGGTGTGTCGGCCGCTCCCGCCTTTGTCTCGGCGCTTGCGCCGACCTTTGCTCCCGGCGCCATTCGGCGGCTGCTTGACTCTGCCGAGGTGGCGAAGAGCCGAGGCGTCAATCTCGTTGGCGACGGCGCGACCGCGTGGCGTGGTGATCCGGCCCGGGACGCGGCGTTCGCCAGCGATGAGGATTTCTGGGAGCCGATTCAGCGCGCGTTCGACCTGGACCGCACATGGATCAACCTCAA
>JAYSVL010000224.1:0-6061 GCA_043718595.1 Gemmatimonadaceae bacterium | reverse complement strand
CTTCCTTCGGCGAGTGGCACGGCCGCACGCATCGTCGCGATAAACGAGCCGGTCACCGGCGACTTGCCATCGTTGGCCGCAACAGCGCGCAGCGGTGCCGCCAGTCGAGCCCGCATCCACCCGTCGAACAGCTCGTCGACGCGCTCCGTGTTCATCCCCAACACCTTTTGCAGCATCGCCGGTGTGTCCAGGCCATCACGATACGCGGTCAGCATCGCCGGTAACGCCTTCGGACCTTTGATCTCCTCCACCATCTCGCAGAACAACGACGCCTGGTAATAGCTGAACATGATCTCGTCCGGGAAACGCGGACGCATAAACCCACCATTCATCTGACTCATCGGACGCAACAACCCGCCCGACAAGGCGCCGACAAACTGCAACGTGGCTTGACCACCCCAGCCGCGTTTGGTCCGTCGCTCCTCTAACACCGACATCCCTTCCGACAGCCATCGCGGCACACGATGCGCCGACGCACCAAGCGTGAACGCGTGCGTCAACTCATGCCACGCCGTCGACCCCCAGTTGAATGCACCACGATCACGCGCGCTTGGTGTGTCCATCGCCAGCAAACTGCCAAAACTCACGCCAAGTGCGCCAAGTCCGGTGAGACCGAGACTGCGCACCGAGAAGTCGGCATGTTGGCGAAACAGTTCGAGACGCACCGGTGTTGGTGGACGGTAACCGTAACGCGCTGACAACTCCTCGAATGCCTGTTTGAGCAACGGGATCACATAAATCGCCAGCAACTCCGCTTCCTCAGGTGCGGCAACAATGCGAAACGGACCGTCATCAATCGTGCGAAACCCATTCATCTTGTCCAGCAAGTCGAGCGTATTCTTGTGCCACAAGTTGAACGGATCCAGCGCGAACGCGCGTTCCAGCGCCTGTCTCCCTTCCACCATCTGGCCGATGCGCAATTGCGTGGTGCCAAGCACACCGAGTGCTCGCACTGACGTCGAGTCATAGCTCACCGACTGCTGCGCGAGTTGAACCGCGTCCGCATACCGGCGTTGCCGCACGGCCGCGTCAGCAAGCTCAGCATAAAAGTCCGTTGGCCGAGGTTGCAAACGTATCGCGGCCGCGCGCGCGGTGCGAAACGTGGCCGAATCTCCAGCAAGCCACGCGGTCGCGCCAAGGATGGTCCATGCAGGAGTTGACGACGAATCCACCGCCAGAGCGCGCTTCACGTATATGAGCGCTGAATCGTACTGCTCCGCGTCAAGCTGCAAACGTGACACGAGCACGAGCGCGTCGGTGAGCCGGGGATTCGCCGCTAGGCTCGCGTGCGCGGCAACGAGTGCGGTGCTCTTGCCTTCAAAGTCCTCAATGCGCGCCATGCCGAGCAACGCTTTGGCATCCTTTGGCGCACGTCCGAGCAACGTTTCGTACGACGACCGCGCGTCAGGGGCGTTGTACTTTTCGAGAAACAAATCACCGGCGCGCCGTAACGCGTCAATGTTGGACGAGTCTTGCGCGACGGCGGCGTCAAACGCCGCGAGCGCGCTCCGTGCGGCCTGCGCATCACCGGACATCAGCACCACGTACGCGCGCCCGGCCGCCAAATGTTCATCGCTCGTGTACGTGCGCGACCCGTCGTACGCGCGCAAGATCGCGCGTGCGCGCTGCGCCGCCGCAACGTGATCGCCACGACGTTCGGCGAACTCGGCGACAGCCGCGTCGGCCAGCCACCGGTCACTCGCACGCTCGGCAATCGCGCGCGCATACGCAGAATCTGCCGCCGCCAGTCGTCCGCGTGCGGCCAGCACATCGCCGAGTACAACGCTGGTGGCCGCCCCACCGGCTCGCGCGATACGTTCCGCATCTTCGTACTGACCCGCGTCCGCCAACCGACGCACCTCAGCACGCGGATTGGACGGCGCGCTTTGGGCGCACGCCGTATTGATGTTGGCGACAACAAGCCAGGCGAGCAGACGGAGATTCACTTGCGCACACCGGCCGCACGAATCGCTTGCGTTTTCTCAGCAATCGCAAGCAACAGGCGCTCCAACTCACTGTCATACTCGGCCGCGACCATCGTCGCTTTGCGCGAGCGCAACGTCGCGACTTGCATCTCGAGCGCCTGACGCTCGGCGGCCAGTGCGGCGATGCGCGGATCATTCGATGCCTGCGCTCCACCAAACGCGACGGTGGCAGCGAGCAACGAATCGCTGATCTGGGCATGTTCCGTTTGCAGACGATTCGTCGATTCGTACGCGCGCGCCACAGCGGTTTTGGCGTACCGGTATGCCTCGAGCAACGAGACGCGATCGTCTTTGTTTGCGTCAGCTTCATCACTCACCATGCCTTTGGCAAAGTGGAGCACGAAGACACTCTCGTTGCGTTCGGCGGATGACTTGGTAGCAGTAATGATCACGCGTGATGGCGCGGCGAGTACGGGCAGAAAGTCACCACTGCCGCTGGCCGCATTGACGAAGACCACGGTCTGGCGCGGGAAGCCGGCAATCCAGCTCGCATACTCAGTCGCGATGGGATCTGGGCCCGGCAAGTTCACCTTTGATGCCGGACCGTCCCCGCTGCCGTGTCCCATCAACACGATCAGCAACACATCGCCCGGCTGTACTCGTTTAGAGAGCGCAACAAATGTAGCGGCCAATCGTTCCTTCGTGGCGCGCGCTGCGCCGGCAGTTGCGGTCGAGTCTTCCGTGAGGACAAAGAGACTCGAATCGGCAACACCCCACTTGTTGCGCGCTGCTCCGCGCAGCGCTCCGATTGCTGCGTCGAACGTACGCTTAAAAGCAGGCTCACCAGACAGACCAGCGATGAGCACGACATGTGTGCGCTGCGCCGAGAGTGGTGTGCTCCATGCAAGCGCGGCGGCGAGTGCGAGTGCGAGCGCGAGGCGTCGACGCACGGCGCCGCGATTCCGAGACGTGCTCACGCCAACCCCCGCCAGCGCCGATAGCCCCACTCGGCGGCGAGCAACGTGGCCAGCAACAGAAACACCGCGGGCATATCCCAGAGATCTTTCGCTTCGCGCACCGTCACGCCGCTGTTCGTGTAGACCGCGTCTTCGCCGATCTTTTGTGCGTCAGCCAGATCGTAGTAGCGCCCGCCGGTTTCCTGCGCGACACGACGCAACAGACTGCTGCGCATTTCCGCTTGCGACACGTCGGCGCCGTGGTCATCCACCAACAGCGTGGTTGACGCGGTGCGCGCGGCTTCTTTGCCTCGTTGCGACGTGACGGAGATCGCATATCGCCCGGAATCCGTTGCGACAAACGTGCCACTGTATGATCCGTCCTCACGCAGCGACCATTCCAACGGGATGGTACTGGTCGTGCCCGTCGGTGATGTCGCCGTCGCGATGACTGTCGCGTCGTTGATGTCGGCAAAAAACGCGTCAGCAACGTGTGCACGCAGCGTGACCGCTTCGCCTGGGGCAACACGCGACGGAGACACCGCGATTTCCACCGGCTCGGGGGCGTCGTCGACCAACCAGCGCACCATCTGGCGCCAGAACGTTTGATGCGTGTTGTCTTCCACTTCGATGCTGGCGTGCATGCGCCAGAGCCACGAATCCTGCACGGCGAGTACGGCACTCATTCCGCGGCCATAACGTTGCCATGCGAGCACCGGCACGTCCGCCCGCCCGCCTTCAATGGTGCCAGCGAGCAGCGTCGTCGCACCCGCGCGCAATCCGTCGATGCGGTTGACACTCGTCAGCGGTGGCAGCGAGTCCCAGCGCGCAGCAGAGGCTTTTGTGCTTGATCGCAATTGCAAAAATGCCATCGCGTCACCAGCCCGTGTGGGTCGCACCTGCAGTGGCGTCGCCGGGCCGTCCTCGTTGACCGTGCCGCGCGTCAGGGTAAGCGGTAGCACACCCGCTAGCGGCGTGTCAGCGAATCCGCCTTCCGACAACGACGCGCGTCCGCCCAGCGCCAACAACCCACCGCCTCGCTTGCTCACAAAGTCCGAGAGCATGCGCAGCTGGTCGGCGGTAAAGAACGACGCTTCAATACTGCCCAGAATGATCGCGCGATACTGATAGAGTTCTTCGCGACTGGTAGGAAACCCACCGAGCAGGTCGAGACTGTCGCGAACGCCCAAGCGCAGGAATTTCTTCTCGGCGCTGCGCATCAATCCCACTACAAGCACGCCGCTGTCACCGGCCACGGCGCGTCGAAGAAATGCGAACTCGGGGCGCGGCTCTCCTTCTAAGTAGAGAATGCGGTCTGGACCCGTGCGCACTTCGAGAACGCCCTGCCATTCATTGTTCTCGGTCACCACTTCGTTCGGCAGCGGACGCGCGCGCACGCCCAGTCGGTGCACACCGGGTGGCAGCGGTGGCAATCGCAAACGCACGTGCGCCACATCACTCTTGTCGCCAACCGTCAGTACCTCAGTCACCACGACGCGACCGTCTGCCTCGGCGGTGATGATGGCTTGTTCGCGACCCAATCCGCGGACACGTACATCCGCCTCGACGACCACCGTAGCACCACTCAATGACCGTGCGGGCGCGCTGACACGTTCCACGGCGAGATCGCGGTCAAAACGTTCACGCCCAACACCAACGGCGTAGACCGGCACGCGTCGTGCGCGCAAGGCGAGTAACGCATCGTCATATGACGACGTACCGTTGTCGGCACCGTCTGATACGACCACGACGCCGGCCAGTGGCATGCCCGCGAGTTCTTCGCGTACATCATTTAAGGACTTGGCGAGATCAGTGCGCGTGCCAGTCGCGGCAAGCGCCGACACATTCGCCAGCGGAGCCGCGTTAGCGCCAAAGCGGAAGCGGCGCAGGGCAAAACGCTCACCCAGCTTCCGACTGAGCGCACTGGTGTCGTCGAGCAAGCGCTGTGCCGCGCGCAGCCGCGTGCTGTCGTTCACGTCGCGAATGCGCATACTGCGCGAGTCGTCCACCAGCACGGCGAGCACGTTGCGCTGTGGCACGGCCGACGCGATCACGAGGCCAGGGCGCAGCAAACATCCGATCACGAGTAACAGCGCGGCGGCGCGCAACCCACCAAGAACTACGCGATCCAGTGGACGGAGGGTGCGCACACGTCCGTAGGAGACTGAAACCAACAGTACCGCAAGCAGCGCAGCCACGGCGATGGCAATGACGGGCACGACTGGCGCAATGACCACATCACCCCGGGCGAACATCCGCGCCGGATACTTAAAGAAGAAGGTGACGATGGCGTCGAGTGCAGATCCCACGGTGTCCTGGACACGGCTGATACAATGAGGCTCGCCGTTGACCAACAGTTCGGCAAGGGGCGGAGGACGACAGTGCATCCGTGCACAGAAGACGTCTACCCCTTTACACGCGACATGGTCACGACGTTGGGATGCGACGCTAAAAACAGGGACGAATTCGTAACTCCCCCCTCGCTGCGCGCAAACGACATGCACAGTGATCGTCGCGAACGAAGATTGCTTAACGTCACGTAGGGTATGACGTCCAACGAGGTGTCACATTCGCAGTTCGACGCAGGCGCTTTATCAACAAGGATGCAGCCATGAAACGTTTCCGCACGCACGCCGTCGCGCTGTTGGTTGGCGCCATGACGTCGTCGATCGCTGTCGCTCAGGTTACGCCACCCAATCCGCCGCCAGCACGACCGCGGGCCGCGGCGCCGAGACAGCAACCCGCGCCGCCGGCAGGTCAGGCAGGTCGCGATTCGATGCGAGTCGGTGGTATGGCTGCGCCGTTTGGACCCGGCGGAGACGCGGGTCGGCTGCTGCGCGCTCGTCAACAACTCGAACTGACGGATGAGCAGGTGAAAAAGTTGGAGGCGCTGGCGGCTGCTCCGCGACCGGAGCCCAACCGATCGGACATGCTGCGGGCGCAGGCGGACATGATGGATGCGATGAAGGGCGACGGCAACCTCGCCGCTGCACGAAGCGCGCTCGACAAGATGAGTCGCCTGAGAAACGACGAGCAGATCGCCCAACTCAAGGTTCGGCAGGACGTCCGGGCGGTACTGACGGCGAACCAGAAGGCCCGTCTCGACCAGATGCGAGATGGCATGGGAGCCCCGGGTGCGCGTCTGCGACGGGACGGCGTGCAGGGCATGAGGCGCTCGCG
>JAYSVL010000223.1:0-6066 GCA_043718595.1 Gemmatimonadaceae bacterium | reverse complement strand
TTGTTGACGCGTGACCGCCCGACGCTGCTCGACCTCGCAGTGGATGCTGGCTTCGAACGAGATCCGATCTCGGACCTGGAAGGCGTACCTGCGTGGATGGTGTTCCGGAATGCGGACGGTAACGCGATTCCGATCGACTTTCTCACCGAAGGCGAGCCCACCCGACCTGTCGCCATCGTCGGCCAGAATGGACTACTCGCACAGGGATATCCTGGCCAGCAAATGCTCCTTGACTCGTGTCGATGGATTGAGGTGGGAACCGCATTGCATCCGTTGCTGGATCCTCCGCGGCGAATCCGCGTACCGACGCTCGGCGCGTACCTTGTGCAGAAGGGCATTGCCTCGGCGATGCGTAGCCATCGGGCGAAGGCCGCGAAGGATCTCGTGTATTTGTACGAAATTCTGCGGCATCCAATGCTTGGTGCATTTGTGGTGCCAGAGATGCGTGCACTGCGCACACTGTTTCCGGTCGAACACGCGCGGTTCAGGGCATCACTTGTCGCAGCGCTCTCAGCTACCGCAACGCTTCGCGACGTTGCCGATCAATTGATTGAGGCGGGCAGATCCTACGGCACCATCGATGCGACGGCAGCGACGGTGGAGGTCCGTTTCCGTCGAGTGCTCGCGGAGTGTGAGTAGCGTAAGGACCACGCGCGGTTGCGGTATCGAATCCGATGATAACATTCGGGAGAGGTCCAATCACATTTCGCTAGGATCGTGGTGTATGCGCCTGAGGCGTTGGTGCACATCCGGACCGGACTCCCATTGCCTAGTGCATATAGTCACTATACTATTGCTGTCGTCGCATGTCTCGAACATGATCAGACGCGTCAAGCACAGGGGATTGAGGTAGGAGCGATCAACATGTCCAAAAGGAAACCGGTGCATCCTGGCCGCATTGTACGAAGCGGCTGCTTAGAGCCACTGGAGTTAAGCGTGACGGAGGCCGCCAAGATACTGGGCGTCACTCGACTTACGCTCAATAACATCGTGAACGAAAGGAGCGGCATTAGCCCGGAAATGGCGATTCGCCTTTCAAAGGCGTTTGGCAGCACACCAGAGATGTGGCTGCGGTTGCAGTTGGCCTATGATCTGTCCAAGGCGTTGCAGCACGAGGCTAACATCAAAGTAAGGCGCTACGAACCGCAGCCAGGCTAGCAGCACTGGGCGGCATGAGGGCATCGCGGCGGGTGCGCCGTCATCTTGCGTTCTCTGAGCACGGCGCGGAATGAAATGATGACATGAGGCAGAGCCGGACGATGTAGGATGGTCGTGCGTGGCCGCTCTTTATTAGCGCGCCGTACGGAGCACTCATCAGCCTCCAAGTCGGTATTGACATTTGTATGGACATAGCCTATGCTTCGTGACGAGACCCCGTTCGACAGCTTCGACTGGGACGAGGGCAATAGCGCCAAATGCGCCAAGCATCTGCTGTCCCAAGGCGCGATTGAGGCGCTCTTCGTTCGACCAATCGTGATCTCGCAGGATCCGTTTCCCGGAGAAACTCGATTTCGTGCGGTAGGGCGTGGCGCTGACGGACGTGCGGTGTTCCTCGTCTTCACGATGCGCGAGCGTGACAACCTGCGCCTGATACGCCCAATCAGCGCGCGCTACATGCATCAACGAGAAATCGATGCCTACCAAGAAGCCCTTTCCGACAATCCGGAGTGACGCCGAGGCCGAGGCGTTTGTCGATGAAGCCGATCTGTCGGAGTACGACTTCGCTGGTTTTCGGCCCGTGCAATTCGAGTTTCAGCGCAAGACGGCCAAGATCAACATGCGTTTGCCGGACGCACTGCTCGCCGCTGTAAAGGCTCGTGCGGCCTCGCGCGGCATGCCGTATCAGCGGTTCATCCGGGAAACACTGGAGAGCGCGGTCCGGGCTTAGCGCGCGGAGCGCGTGGATTGTGCCTGACGCACGAGTACGGCATTTGTACGGATGGCTTGCATCTAGGCGTTGTTTCGAATACGTTGATCCGTAACCCGTACGTACAGGAGCAACATGGCTACGCGAGAGTACGAACGCATTGATCTGCGCACGACGGCTGAAATGAAGGAGCTCATCGTCCGCGCCGCGTCGACGGTCGGCATGACCGTTAGCGCCTTTCTGCTGGGAGCGGCGCAGACTCGAGCTCAGGAAATCCTTGCCGAACAGGAGATGGTCACGCTCACTGCTCGCGATTGGGTCGCTTTTGTTAACGCGCTCGATAGCACTGAAAAACCACGACCTAAACTCGCCGCGGCGATGCAACGCCATCGAGAATGGCAGTCGCGATAGGTGACGCTGCATCCATCAACATCGAGCCGCTCGCAAAAGATCACAATCGGCGTGCGTTCTCCTGCGGGGTCGAAGTGCTCGACGAGTATTTGCGTCGTTTTGCGCGTCAACACGCAGACGCAAACATCAGTCGCACCTACGTGGCGGTACGTGGCTTAGCCATACTCGGCTACTATAGTTTGGCAATGTCAGGCATTCGCCGAGAGCATCTCCCAGCAGCGTATGTCAATCGATTCCCAAACTTTCCGTTGCCTGTCGCGCGTCTCGCGCGATTGGCGGTCGACGCAAGGCATCAGCGACAAGGCCTTGGCGAGTTGATATTGGCCAACGCTCTACAACGCTGTCTGCAACTGTCCGAGTCTATTGGCATGCTGGGTGTGATCGTCGATGCGAAGGACGAACGGGCGCGCGGTTGGTACGAACGGTTTGAGTTTGAGCGTCTTCCGGACAGCCCCCTCACTCTGTGGCTGTCCACTTCAACAATTGCACGATTGAAGTGATTTCAGGAACGCGCGTCCACGACGCGTCGTTTCAAATACATGTCTTGCACCATCGCCTTCGTCGCCCCGTGGGAATGCTCACGCGCCGTCGCCAACATTCCGCGCGCGCCCCGTGACGATGTCGTCGTGCTATTGCTCGAGTCTGTCGCCAAAGGGGCGTCGCTGCCGTGGCATCGACAGAAGCTCGTCCTCGTGCTCTCCGCCATGCAGCACTTTGCACAGGCGCTGGAGCAGGCTGGTTATCGTGTCGTGTATCGCCGTGCGGCGACTTATGCCGACGGGATCGCCGATGCGGCGCACGAGTTCGCTGCGACGCGCGTCGTGGCCACCGAGGGCCGCGAGCAGGACATGGTGGATGAACTCACGCGCGCCGAGTTGTTCCTGGCGCACGCGGGCGTGTCGCTCGTGCGCCGACCGGATCGCGGCTTCTGCGCGACGCGCGACGAGTTTGCGACCTGGGCCAACGGTCGCAAGGAGTTTCGGATGGAATGGTTCTACCGCAATATGCGGCGCAAGCACAACGTGCTGATGGAAGCAGACGGCACGCCATCTGGTGGCACGTGGAACTTCGATGCCGACAATCGCAAGCCATGGCCGAAGGGTCGTGACACACCGGCACCGTGGCGCGTTGAACCGGACGACATCACACGCGCACAAATCGTGCGCGTTAACAAATGGCGCAACCGCTGGGGCAACGCCGACGGATTTGCGCAGCCCGTGACGCGCCGAGATGCACGCGCCTGGCTTGAGCGATTCATTATTGAGCGATTGCCCGAGTTTGGCCCGTACGAAGATGCGCTTGTGCACGGTGCGCCGGATCTGCTGCACTCGACGTTGTCGTCAATGCTCAACATTGGTCTTTTGCATCCGCTGCAAGTGGTGCGTCGCGCAGAACGCGCGTGGCGCGACGGTGCTGTACCAATTGCCTCGGCCGAAGGGTTCATTCGACAAATACTCGGCTGGCGCGAATACATTCGCGGCATGTACTGGCAGTTGATGCCTGAGCTCCGCACCGTGAATGCGCTCGGCGCGTCTCTTCCGCTGCCGCGATGGTTCTGGGCACCGGATGGCGAAGCATACGATGACTCGCACGCCACGGGTGACGCGTGCGAGATGCGCTGTCTCGCGGACTCTATTCGCAGTGTGCGCGATCATGGGCGCGTGCATCACATCGCGCGACTCATGGTGCACTGTAATTTTGCCACGTTGCTCGGCGTGGAACCGGCTGCGCTGTCGCGCTGGTACTGGAGTGCCTTCACAGACGCGTACGAGTGGGTGGAGCTGCCCAATGTGATGGGAATGGGTACGTGGGGTGACGGGGGTGCGCTTGCATCCAAGCCATACGTGGCGTCCGGCGCGTACATCAACCGCATGAGCAACTACTGCGCCTCGTGCCGCTATGACGTCAAACAGCGTTCGGGCAGCGACGCATGCCCGGTGAATGTGTTGTACTGGGATTTTCTCGATCGGCATCGCGAACGGTTTGCGAACCACCCCCGCATGTCGATGATGATTCGTCACGTGGAGCGGATTGACGAGGCCGAGTTAGTGCAGATTCGCTCCAGCGCATCTGCGTTCAGAGCATCGCTGGCGTACGACGCGACCTTCGCGTCGCCGCTCGCCGTTTCGCCCAACACCGACAGGGCATAACATTCGGGCGTGACGTCTCCCGCCGCACATCCATTGCCCCTCCCGCCCGCTGAACCAGCGCCGCGCAAACGCGTGCACGTTCGTCCGCCCGCGTCGACCATGGCTGAGCGTAAGGTGATGCGTGAGCAAGTGCGCGCCGAATGTGAGAATCGACCAGGCGTCTATCGTATGCTCGGCCCAACGGGTTTGGTGCTCTACGTCGGGCAGTCACGCGTGCTGCGCATTCGGTTGCTGTCGTACTTTCGCGCGCGTGGACGTCGCGACAAGGCGGCGCGTATTCTCCGACACACGCATCGCATCGAATGGGAGTACACCGCGACCGAGTTTGGCGCACTGCTGCGTGAGCTGCGGCTCATCAAACAACATCGACCGACGTTTAACGCGATGATGGTGACGGACGACTGGCCGCGTGGCTACGTGGCGCTCACCGGCGGCGCCGTGCCCGGGCTCCGCGTGGTGCCGCGATCGGATGATCCACAGGCGGTCGCGCTCTTCGGCCCGTTCCGCAAAGTGAGTGTGCTGCGCGACGCCGTGCGCGCGCTGGCCGACGCGATGGGGATTCGCGACTGCTCGCTTGATGACGCGCCGCGTCGCACCGGCGGCAATGCGCTGTGGTTCAATGCGGATGCTGGCGCGACTCGAATCGGTGGCCGCACACGCGCACCGGGCTGCTTGCGACATGACCTGGGCACATGTGCGGGACCGTGTATTGGAGCAGGGGATGGCGCTGTGTATCGCGATGCAGCGGCGGAGGTGCGTGCGTTTCTCGAAGGCCGAGACGTCGCACCCGTTGTGCGATTGCAGGATAAGATGCGCAGGGCGTCAGACGCGATGGCGTTTGAACATGCCGCTGTGCTGCGCGACAAACTGGAACGTGTTGCGTGGTTGCAGGAGCGTGTGCAGCGCTTTCACGCCAATGTCGATCGTCTCACGTTTCGTTATCACACGCGTGGTGCTGACGGCAGCGAGTGGGTCTATCTCATTCGCCGAGGTACGGTGCGCGCCGAAGTGCCACTGCCAGCAACCGGTGAAGCGCGCGCTGAACTGGAGCGGCTCGCGACGCGCATTTTTGACGGGCCTGACATGAGCGGTGCGGACATTCCGACACATGATCTGGACGAATTTTACCTGGTGGCCAGCTGGTTTCGGCGACGGCCAGACGAGCGTGCGCGCGCGATCGCGGCGCATGCGGATGCTACACCGAGTCGCGTGCGAACTGCTACAGACTGCAATTGAACCACAGGGGACACAGGGATCACAGGGGGTTCGAGACGACAGGGTGAGGTATAGATTCTTGATTGTTGGTTGTTTATAGGGGTTGTCATCACAATTGATTGATTGCTCATCGGCAATACACAATTCTCATCAAACACTTCAAAAGAGTGCGAACGACCTCTGGGAATGCGTGGCGTTCCTCATGATCGCACTCCCTGTGACCCCTGTGACCCCTGTGGTTCAACTGTTGTCTGTTGCTGTTGTCACGCGACCCACTCACGCGTCCATCTCTACGCGACGCGACATCGCCAGCAGATGCCAGAAGCGCGTGCGAATCTCGTCGTCCGTTGCCAACTGCGCGTTGACGACGGGACTGTTGCTTGCGTCAGCAACACCAGCCATCGCAACCGCAGCGTTGCATGA
>JAYSVL010000222.1:0-2117 GCA_043718595.1 Gemmatimonadaceae bacterium | reverse complement strand
CGAGCAATTCGGGCACCGCCATCCGGGTGAGCGGCTCGATAATCTCGAACACGTCGCCACCCGAACTAAAATTGCCGTCCGCGCCAGTCAGCACCACTGCGCGTACGTCCGACGCATACGCCAGCGCACGGAAAAGATCGCGTAGTTCAGCGTACGACTCGAATGTGAGCGGGTTCTTGCGCGTTGGCCGATTGAGCGTGATCACGCCGACTCGGCCCTCGTGCGCCGTCGACCACGCGAAATGCGTCGGGTTGAGTGCCGCCAGCGGGCGACGCATGAATGTCATCGGATTGGTATCGCTCATTCGGGGGTCCTGGAGGGTCGAAACTGCTCCTTCACGCGGCCAAGCAAGGCATGCATCGTGCGACGATCGGTGGGGGCGAGTGACGAAAACATGGAGATGATCCAGCGTTCGTGAGCGCGCGCCATCACCGCAAACTGTCGACGGCCAGCCGGTGTGAGTCGAACCACCGCAGCGCGTTTGTCGACCGGCGACACGCGGCGTGTCACCAATCCGTCCGTCTCGAGCGCGCGGACGAGCCAGGTGACGTTGCCACCGGTGGTGAGAATGCGTTCCGAGAGCTCTCCCATGCGCAGTCCATGGGGTGCGCGCCCGAGCTGCGCCAGTAGGTCGAAGCGCGGCAGTGACGATTTAAACTCCCGCTTGAGTGCGCTACCCACACGTCGCTCGATCTGCGTGGTGCAGGTGAACAGGCGCAGCCAGAGTCGGAGTGATTCATGGTCTGTGGGCTCTGGCGCATTCGACGCGCGTGGTCGCGTGGACACCGTCATCGGCGACTCCTCATGCGGGTGAAGAGCCGTCGAGCACGATTGCCTGTCCGGTGAATGAGCTGGACGAAGTGCTACACAGCGTGAGCACGCAGTCGGCCACTTCTTTGACCGTGACCGTGCGCAACTGTCCAGCGTCGCTGAGAATAAGTTGTCGCGCGCTGTTGGCATCGCGGCCGGTCTTGCGAACGATGCGGTCGATGGCCGTTTGCAGCAGCTCGGTCTCGGTGTAGCCCGGGCACACGGCATTCACCGAGACACCACGTGGGGCAACCTCGAGCGCCAGCGCACGCGTGAATCCCACCAGCGCATGCTTGGCGGCAGTGTACGCTGTGACATAGGGAGCACCCCAGAGTCCAGCGACACTGGCGATGTTCACAATGTGCCCGTTGCCCCGCTCGAGCATCGATGGCAACACCGCGTGTGTGGTGTGCACGGCAGCCATCAAATGCACCGCGAGCATGCGCTCGAACAGCGCTGCGTCACTCCGCACAAACGGCGCCGATTCGACAGACCCGGCGTTGTTTACCAGAATGTCGATCGCGCCCAGCGACGCCACGGCCTGTTCGCAGGCCGCGTGCGACGCGGCGCGATCGGTCACGTCGGCCACGACCGTCGCATGCGGGCCAGTAAGCGTGTCGGCCACTCCCTGTGCCCGTGTTGCATCGCGCACCAGCAGCGTGACGCCGGCGCCCGCATGGGACAGCGTGCGGGCGATGGCGGCGCCGATCCCCCGATTGGCGCCCGTTACCAGCGCGTGGCGCCCTGCCAGCCGACGCCTATCGGCTGTCACGTCAACTCGCCGGTGGGCGGCGCGCCATCTGTCGCGGGCAGCATCGAGCGTTCGCGTTCGATCAATCGCTCCAGCTGCGACTTGCCGTGACGGTACTGCACCGGCCAGCTCGCTCCACTGTAACCAAGCCGTGCCGATTCGACCAATGTCCACGCCGAGTTGACCAGATGCGGACGACCAATGGCGACCAGGTCGGCGCGTCCTGACGCGATGATGCCATTGGCCTGATCCGCATCGGTGATGGCACCGACAGCGATGGTGGCGATGCCCGCCTCCTGACGCACGCGGTCGGCAAATGGCGTTTGCCACATGCGCCCGTATACCGGATGCTCGTGCTTCACGACCTGTCCGGCAGACACATCGATCATGTCAACGCCGGCCGCTCGAAACAGGCGCGCGATTGCCACGGCATCGTCGTCGGTATTGCCGCCCGGTGTCCAATCGTGCGCGGAGATGCGCACCGACATGGGGCGATCAGTCGGCCACGCGTCACGCATTGCCGCAAACACCCGCAGTGGAAATCGTGCGCGCGCCT